>CALBWK010000229.1 GCA_937969415.1 uncultured Saprospiraceae bacterium
TTGCGAGAGATAGAGGAGTTAGGTAATGCAGGTATTAACGAGATTAAGTTGAGCAATGCAGGCTTGAGCGGCGGAGTGATCTACTACAGATTACAAGCTGGCGACAAGGTAGCTACGAAGCATATGATTGTGATTGAGTAATGAGGGGCGGGAGCCACTCAAAATAAGATACGGGGTGCAACCTCAGGTGAGATCGAGTTTAAAATCGCACCCCGCATATATCGTCAAAAGACCAGCCAGTCGTGGCTGGTCTTTTTCGTTTTTATATAGGAATAGCCTAAATCTTTTCTTCCCACCCAACCACAATTTTATCTTCCCCAAAAGATATTTCGAAAATAATCTAGGTTCCTTGTAATTTTTTGATGTCACTTGTTACTAACTAGGTGTATTAAAATTTATAAGGCAGAATGCCATCAACACCATCAGATATCTTCCTCAGTCAGATTGGCGCCCACGAGGGCATCATTCATAAGGTTGTAGGTCTTTATGCCGATGGTAAAGAAGATAGGGAGGATTTATACCAAGAAATCCTATTACAATCTTGGAGGAGCTTTGCCAGTTTCAAGGCACAGGCTCAATTCTCTACTTGGCTGTACAGAGTGGCCCTCAACACAGCGCTCAATTTCCGACGCAAGGTTCGAAAAACAGAAACCCTCGCTGCCACCCAAAACCTATCCGATACAGAGTCTTCAGACAGGGGAGATAAAGAGATGCTCTATCTCATTGTCAAAAGCCTAGATGAGGTAGATAGAATGCTCATCACTCTACACTTCGAAGGGTATAAAAATGGAGAAATAGCAGAGATAACCGGTATGACCACCAACTATGTCAACGTCAAGCTACATAGGATAAAGACCAATATTATTCAAAGATTTAAAGCGGTACACAATGAAAGATGAATTAGGCAATGGCCAAGATCTACAGTCATTATGGACGCAGATGGCGGCAGAAAAATTTGGATCACAAAAATTAAAAAAACAAAATATTATGGAAGCACTAAAGCAAAAGTCAACCTTAGATATTGATAAATTGAAGAAGGGATTAGGCATCAAGATTCTGTGGTGTTGTGGATTCTTAGTAGGCTTTGTTGTCTTAATGTTATTGAATCTAGAGAACATAGAGTTTCTAAAAGTAATGGCTGTAGCAACGAGCCTTTATTTATTGGCAGCAGTTATTATGTATCTAGAGTACAAAAAAATGAAATCAATGCCTGGAATGGATGACAACGTTTTAGAACTGATGAAACATAATCTGAAAGCCATCACTTCAGCTTTAAAAATGGAACGCATCTGGGGCTTCTTTGTAATGCCGTTAGCTGTGCCAGGAGGTATTCTTATCTCGAATACCCTGAAAGGAAACAGCATTATGGAGACTTTACAAGATCGCCAACAATTGATGGTGGCCTTAGTCGCTATGATAGTAGTCGTTCCTTTAATGGGTTTGATTACAGAAAAGATGAACAACTCAGCCTTTGGCACTCAGATTAAAAGCCTAAAGGAGAACATCATTAAAATGGAAACGCTAGGATAAAGTCAAACAAGATTTATCTGATTCTAGAGTGACGGTTTCAACAAAAATTAGGATTAAGCCTTATCATTTTTGTTTTTCATCGCTTCATTGATCAGATTTTCAAATTCTTTTCTGAGCTTAGGATCATTTGATAATATTTCCTTGAGAGAGTCCTTTCTGTCCATATACTGAATGGTGTTTCGCATATAAGAGACGACGATAACGAGTGCTGCAATAAAAAGCGCAGCCTGAACAAAGTGTCCTTTAAGTACATAGTACCAGCCCTCTACTTCAGATTCAAAAGAAATCTTTTCTTTGATTTCCAACACGATTTCTCCCAGTGTATCTCGGAATTGACGGCTAAGAAGCTCTGTGCTTAGTTGATTTGAAAATTGATTGAATTCGACATTGCTCAGCGCATCAGTTATAAACAAGCTGAGACTATCCTTTAGTTGAGTTGATAGTGTATTCAGCAGCGCTTCTTCAAGTACAGAAGAATTTTCTGTAAAAGTTCTAGCAAGGGTATTGATGCTGCTGGCTAGATTCTCTTCTATATGTTTTATGGCTACAGTGAGGTTGCCATCCGCTCTAGAGATGGAAGCATTGAGTAATTCCAACAAATCATTTTCAAGTTGCTTGTTGATTAGGGAATCTGTGACGCCTTTGGCAAACTTAACACCAGGTGTTCTAGTATCGATTCGGAGAAATATACCCTCAAGCTCTTTTCCGATTTTATCAGAAAGCTCCTTGCTCAATTGTTCTAGCTCTGCTTCTGATCTCCGAGAGTTGAGTCCTGCTACTGCAGACTCTATGGCGTTCTTAGAGATGTTGCTTATGACCTCTTCACTGGTCAGGGAGTCTACTTTTTTCTCGATTCTTTGCACAGATTCCAGCCCAGCAGATTTGGGCTTGAATAGTAGGCACGATTCCATAGCTAGAATCATAATCACTATTGCCGAAAAATAAAGAAATTGCGCTTTGGACATATTAAAGATTATTCAAATATACACTTATCTAATAAGCCTTATCTGCAAAAGCTTAAGTGCTCAAGATGCGAGTCTCCGTATAGACTAGACTATTGGGGAATTAAGTAACTTGGATTCTGACAATAACATGCTATGCGATTTATATTCATTGCCTTACTATTTTCTATTTCAACCGCCTCAGCTCAAGAGCTTGTAACGATCAACATAGATGTTGGGGGCGCTACCTCCGAACTCCCTTGGAACAATTTGGTCAACTCAAGCAACGGCTCATTATCAGATATGCTTTCCTCTAATGGGTTAGCTACTGGACTTAATATCGCTGTAGTTGATGCATTTAATGGCACCAATACCAATGGCACACAGAATGCCGACGCTGGTTTGAATATCCCTTCTACAGCCTCTGGAGATAGTTTCTTTGGAAATCTAGTAGAATTCTCAGGTAATATTGAGGCTACAGGTGCAGTACAATTATCAGGGCTAGATATTGATAGGACTTACAATGTACGTTTATTTGCTTCGAGAGAAGCGACGGATAATCGACAGACAGCCTATACCTTAAGCGGCCTTAGAGACACGACGATGTTTTTGCAAGTAAGCAGCAATACAGATCAGTTTGTAGAGGTAGTCGACCTGCAACCAGCTACAGATGGTACGATACTCATCAGTGTAACAGCCGGTCCAGAAAATAACAATGACTTTGGATTCTTTTATCTGGGTGCAATAAGATTACAGTATGAGGACGACATCGAGCCTGTAGATTCATTATTGTATCTCACCTCACCTACGGGTGGAGAATATTGGCAGCCAGGAAAATCTCCTGAGATTCGCTGGAATAGCCAAGGTCTATCTGAAGTGAAACTGGAGTATACACTTGATGATGGAACAACTTGGACGGATATAGTAACGACCAACGCATTGACACAGCAATATTCTTGGACAGTTCCCAATTTCCCTTCTGAAGAGTGCCGTATCAGAATCTCAAGTGAAAACTTTATAGATGAAAGCCCTAACCTTTTTGCAATCGCCGCAGAAGATAGTCTTGATTGCCATCTTGTTGTCTTAGGCTCTTCTACTGCAGCTGGAACAGGACCGACCGCTCTGGATAGTGCTTGGGTATGGAAATTTAGAGATACTCTTTTTCAAAATGACACAAGATTTCGTGTGACAAATTTGGCTCGGGGTGGTTTTACAACGTACAACATATTGCCGACAGGCACCACGATTCCTGATGGCGTAAATCAAGCTGTAGATGAAGAGAGAAATGTAACACAAGCTCTCTCGCTGGATCCTCAGGGACTTATCATCAACTTGCCATCTAACGATGCCGCTAATAATTATACTGTCGAAGATCAATTGTCTAATTACAATGAGATACTCTCCGAAGTTGTTGCTAGGGATATCCCTCATTGGATATGTACAACTCAGCCACGTAATGGCCTATCTCCATCCCAAGTAGATATTCAAACAGAAATGCGCGATCAAACTTTTAACCTTTATGGTCAATTTGCCATAGATTTTTGGAATGGCTTGGCTAGCGATGTAGGGACAGTTCTAGACGAATTTAATTCAGGCGATGGTGTTCATTTGAACAATGCAGGGCATCGTATACTCTTGGATCGTGTACTAGGTGCCGGAGTGCCACAGTTTTTACTTGAGGATAAGATAGGTCCCAATAGAGTACAGCGCTTATCCCCTTTCAAATTATCTGTCTTTCCAAATCCCACAAATGATGTCATTACTCTCCCAGAATGGGACACAACTTTTGCAGTAAAAATATTTTCTAGAGATGGTCAGCTCCTCATAAGTAGAGTGCAGAGGAGTCGAGAAGTCAGATTGCCCATAGAGGGTTATCAATACATCGAGGTAAGAGTAGACGACAAGACTTACGGTGCTTGGGTGCTCCGATCATAACTATCTCTAGGCTGCCTGAGCAGTAACTTGAGATTAAATAAAAGCAAAAGCACGGCAACACCCAACCAGATATACATCCATACTTGAGCAGGTATAAATACCATCTCCTCTTCATAAGCTTTGAGGTCAGAAGTCGGACCCACATTGAAATCTTGTATGATATAGATAACACTGGCCAAGCCCAAAAACATCAGCACTTCTTTGCCAAGATTGGTCTTAAAAGCTATAAAGAATAGAACAATAGAAAAGAGCACGAGGACACCGGTTGTAAATAAAGAGTTGAACCAATAAAATCCTGTCACGAGCATAGATATAATTACCAAGACCATCATCGGCTTGACAAGTCTCTGTGCTCTAGCCCCGACATAGAAGAGCAGGTTGCCGAAGAAGGCACTACCTAGATAGCCACCCATAATGGTGATGGGTCTGTTGCCGTTAGCAGATCGCGTCCATCCACTTCCATCTTGGTTGATCTGGACTTCTTCTACCCAGCCACCTGTCAGGACTGCGCCGATAGCGTGCCCAAACTCGTGTAAGAAGGTCACAAAGAGTCTAATAGGGTAGAGCAACTTCCTGCCCATATCGCCGCCATAATAGGTCAAGCCAAAGTAAATGGCCAAGATGATGACGATTCTTAGTATCAGATTACCACGCATAGACTACACCTTTAGGTTAGTGATTCAAAGATTTGATTAAATTAGTAGCAAAACAATAAGAATGAGCTTTTTATACGCATTTGGAGATTTATTAGGAAAGGTCTTAGCTAAAAATAGAGACGACGCAAATGTTAAAACAGCCGAGAAGAGTGTTTTTGACGAAGTGCAGAAGAAAGTAGAACAAGTCGAAGCTCAAGATACACAAGCCAAGACCAGAGCAGATATACTGAGAGAGTATAGAGAGAAGATCCTTGAAGCACAACACGAGAATGAGGTGAATCCAGAAGTAGAGACAGCACCGAAGTCAGTCTATGAAGACCTGATGGCTGAAGTAGAGAAGATGCGTGAGCAAGAGGAGCAGTATAATCGCGAACAAGTATTTGGCCAGGGAAGTCAGCACGATCCTATACGTGTATTAGATGATATGCCGACACCGCAACCGACGCAGCCGACACAGAGCTCTATGCCCAACCTTGGCTCACAAGCGGTGACCAATAGTATGGGTGGCTCCTTGGCGATGCGTGCGGCACCGAATATGGGTGCTCAACAATCTAACCTTCGTATTCCAGATAAGTCGCTGCTTAGAATCTTGCAGTATTCTGATAATGCTATCAATCTTGATGGGCGACGATCTAGATTTGTTCTGATAGAATACAATGGAGAGCAAGGCTGGGTACTAGAGAATTATCTCAATTTTAACTAGAGAGTACATATAGCTTGCGGGCAAAATTTACCCAAAACATCCTTCTACTTCTGGTCATTAATTTTTTGATCAAGCCGATTTATGTCTTGTTCATTGATGCAGAGGTGCAGAATCAAGTCGGCACAGAATCCTACGGTGTATACTTTGCCTTATTCAATTTTTGTTTCATATTTCAGATTCTTTTGGATATGGGTATCGTTACCTATAATTCCAAACAGCTCTCACAGAATAGAGATCAGGGTGCGACATATTTTTCAGATATTCTCGGCACTAAAATTTTCTTGATTGTCGGATTTCTGAGTGCCATCGTATTGAGTGGATTTCTTTTAGGCTATCCTAGTAGTTATTTTCCGATGATATTGGGCTTAGGAGCGGTGATGATCTTTCAGTCGTACTTTGTCTTTTTACGTAGTAACTTTTCTGCACTTGGCCACTTTAAAGTGGAAGCGTGGTTGTCGGCCTTAGATAAATTCTTGATGATATTTATCATCGGCTACCTTGTCTATTTTTCCACTCAGATTACTATCCAGAGATTTATATATGGGCAGCTGGCGAGTATGTTAGTAGCCGTGAGTGTAGGGATGATTTTGCTGAGTCAGAAGTTTCAGCTCTCAATAAAATTTTCTAAAGAGCGCTCTTTGAAGTTGCTCAGGCAATCTTGGCCCTATGCGATGACTTTTATATTGATGATCCTCTATACAAGGATAGACGCGGTGATGCTAGAGCGGATGCTCGATGATAATGGGAGAGCAGCAGGTGTATATGCTACGGGATATCGCCTATTGGATGCCGTCAATATGATAGGCTACTATTTCAGTATTCTGCTGATCCCGATGTTTGCTAAGCAAATTGGGGATAAGCTACAAGTCAAACCACTAGCAGATACGGCTCTAGGATTTCTGCTTACCATTGCCACTTCTGTAACGCTATCGTGTTGGGCCTATGCGCCAGATATTATGGGATTTGTCTATGATGAGGTCACTTCTGAGAATGTCTTGGTCTTTAGGTTGTTGATGTTTGGTTTTTGGTTTTTGAGTCTTTCTTATCTATTTGGCTCTATGATTTCTGCCTCTGGCGATCTCAAGGCCTTTAATAGGATGCTGGTAGGTGGTATTGTGATTAATTGGGCGCTCAATCTCTGGTTGATTCCTACAGAGGGTGCTGTGGGTGCTGCAGTAGCTACTGCTTTTACCCAGGGTGCTGTGTTTTTGGGTGAGCTCATATTGGCCATTCGGATGTTTAAGCTTAGGTATACAGTTAGTTATGTATTAAAAGTTATTGTATTTATCGTATTGGCGGCTGCTATCGTCTGGTTTATGGCGGAGAAACTCGCTTTTTTGTGGATATTTGAGTGCTTATTAAGCGGTATTTTATTGATGTTCGTATCATTTTTATTCGGCTTTCTACGTTTATTTTGGACCGATTAGATACGATACAGCTATAACGCTAACCCAACTTTGATATGAATCAGGATGATACTCTGCTAGACGTACTGGCAGTTCTCTATAAGTGGAAATGGAAGATATTCCTGACGAGTTTTATTGCGGCGGTTATTGCTGCAGCAGCTAGTCTTATGCTGCCCAACTATTTTGAGGCCCACACACTTTTCTACGCTGCCAGTCCAGACTTGGCGCAACCTAGTTCCGTAGGCCAGTCCCAAGAAAAACAAAAAGTCTACGGTAACGAGAACGATCTAGATAGACTGCTTTCTATCGCTAACTCAAGCAAAATTCTGGACCATCTAACAAAAGAATTTAATCTCTACGACCATTATGAGATTAAGCAAGATGACGATAAAGCCAGACACAAGCTTAATCTCAAATTCAATAAATTATATAACACCAAGAAAACCAAGTTTGATGCTATCGACTTGTCTGTAGAGGATAAAGATCCCGTCTTTGCAGCCAAGATGGCCAATACCGCGCGGATTAAAGTAGAAGAGCTGGCTCAAGAATTATTGAAGAATTCGCAGAAAAAATTACTGGACGCAACTTATAATAGTGTCGTCAGAAAAGAGAAAGAACAAGCCATGTTGGTGGATAGCTTAGATCGCTTGGGTAAGACATATGGGATATTTAGTTCCGATGCGCAAGCGGAATCTCTTGGCTCTAATCTTATCGAGATAGAAGGAAAATATCTCAAGACTTCAGGAGAGCTAGAATATCTCAAGTCGAGCCAAGCGCCCCAAGATTCTATCGCCAAGGTACAAGCTAAAGCCAATGGTCTCAAAAGGCAATTGGATAATATTAAGGACGATGTCAGTAGCTTTAGTAAAGGGTTTCCTCAGTATAAAAACCTAGAGAGGCGTATAAGAGATTTTGGCAACACAATGAATCTCGATAAAGAAAAGATGGCCCAACTCAAAGCTACTTACGAAGCGCCCATCACCGCTATACACCTTGTAGAAGCAGCAGAAACACCGGTCTACAAATCGAGACCCAAGCGTTCGATATTGGTTGTCGGTGTAGGTGCACTCACCTTTGTCTTGATGTCCCTATGGACGATACTCAAGCATCAAATAGAAAAAAACAACTGGAGAGAACACTTTAGAAATGCCTAAGGTGAAAGCGATAGATCAGCTTCAGGATACGACGCTGTTTTGGGCCTTTGCAGGATTGACAATTGTGTCTTCGCTGGCAGCGGTACTCTTATACGAACCTTTTCCTTTAGCAGTACCTGTACTCGTATTGGCGGCCCTATTTGCGCTCAACTCTGTCAGACAGTTGTATTATGTTTTCTTTCTCTTATTACCGTTTTCTATAGAATTTCAGATAGGTAGTTTCGGGACTGATCTCCCCTCAGAGCCGATGATGGTAGGACTAATGGGGTTAGGCCTTCTGCTCCTGGTCAAAAAGTTACCAAGCTTAGATGCAAGGCTGTATACCCATCCGATAGCCATTCTTGTAGTTATACACCTTACGTGGATAGGATTGACAGCCTTGACGTCTACGTATCCTATCGTGTCGCTAAAATATCTGTTGGCCAAGTTTTGGTATGTGTACCCCTTCTTCTTTATGCCGCTTTTATTGTTTAGAGAGGAGCTGCAGTATAGACGGATCTTTCAGTTTCTGACCGTCTCAATGTTCGTCGCGATTATCTATGTGTTGGTCAGACATGCAGGTTCAGGTTTTTCGTTTGCACAGTCCAATAAGGTCCTTCGACCGATATTCAGAAACCACGTCAATTATGCTTTGATGCTGATTGCCTTCTTGCCCTACTATTGGCATCTGTTGCGGACGAGCCTCAGAAAGTATCGTGTCATAGGCTGGGGCTTATTGGCGCTACTTTTGTTGGCCATTTACTTTAGTTATACGCGGGCGGCGCAGATGTCTGTTGTTTTGGTGGTGGTCTACTATTGGGTTGTCCGATTAAGACAGACAGTCTTATGTGTAGGGTTGGCGTTGGCGATGATGATAGGACTATCTGCATTCTTGACCTATGATGCCAAGTATCTAGAGTATGCCCCCAACTACGAGAATACGATTGCACATAAGAAGTTTGACAATCTCGTCGAGGCCACTGCAAAGATGGAGGATATCTCCACTGTAGAGCGATTCTACAGATGGGTAGCGGGCGGCTATATGATACAAGAAAAGCCATTGATGGGCTTTGGGCCGGCAACTTTTTATAATAACTATACGGCGTATACCGTCACCAGTTATATGACTTACGTCAGTGACAATCCAGAGAAGTCCGGCATCCACAACAACTATCTGATGGTGGCTGTGGAGCAGGGGCTAGTGGGCTTATTGATTATGTTGGCTATGGCCATCTTACCCTTGGTCTATGCGGAGCGGACCTATCACTTGCTTACAGATGTCTACGAGAAGGGCTTGGTGATGGCTGCAGCGATGAGCTATTTTGTGATCGATGTCACCATCTTGATCAATGATATGCTAGAGGCGGATAAGGTGGGGCCGATTTACTTTTTGAGTGCGGCTATCATAGTGTGGTATAGTGTGCAGGTGAGGAGAGGGGAGAGAGATTCTGCTCAGTGATTTCAGAAACAGTTAGGGCTATGCGTTAGTGCCATTAAATGCTCCCTCTGATTTTCTTAAAATTCCGTATTTTACTGTGAAGCTTAGAATATAGGACTACAGCTGTGAGAATAGGACAACTGATACATAAACGTTTGTAAGTCTTTTGTATGCGGATATAGTGCTGATAATCAGTGGGTTGGATTCTGTAGTATAAGTATTTAGGTTAGGATAAGGGGGTTGTATATAGAGGATATAAGTGGAACAGGTGTAGATATAAACATGTTCTACGCCATTAAGAAAATAAAACACAATGACAATTGCATTTGATGAATCAGAAATCGGCGCTGGCTCAAGTATCTGCTAATCATGTTTTAAACAAATTGCAATCAATATTTCCAAATAACAACAGTCTGTACTTTGCAAAAGCCAATAGTCTACTAGGGGATACCTATTCTTTTACAGGAAAGTACTCAGAAGCAGTGCCGCTGTATACTGCGGTTAAAGACCTAGCGGCTAGACACTATGGGAAATTACATCCGCAGTATATCAAAGCCTTAGAAAATCTAGCCAGAATGAATAGTGAATTGAGTGAGTACGATCTGGCCACTAATTTATTCCAAGAACAAAGAGACTTATCCAATAAGCTGTGGGATGAAAATCATCTGGCGATAGCAGAATTGAATCATCATGAGTCACGGCTGACCATCATGAAAAGCGATTTGGATAAAGCAGAAAGCCTGCTCTCAAAAGCGTATCATGTTACTAAAGAACAGTTAGGTGATGAGCATCCACGGCTGGCATCTATATTAAATGATTTTGGTGATCTGTACGAAATTCTTGGTGATTACGAAAAGTCTAAAGACTATTACACCAAATGTATAGCCATAAGAGAAAAGGTCTTAGGAAAGGATCATATAGATTATGGGACAAGTATCAATAATCTAGCTTATCTCTATCACTCTATGGGTATTTA
>CALBWK010000230.1 GCA_937969415.1 uncultured Saprospiraceae bacterium
GAGGATATCTACATCAAGCCCTAGCCGCCTAAGACTACAATAAAATTCATAGACAAGGTTGAAATAATCAAAGTCCTGCCCTTGAGGCTGTACTTCCCAAGCCCATTGACTTTCGTAGTCAAAAAGCAATCCCACTTTAGCGGGCTGAGGTTTATCGTATGCAGACGTTTTTATTTGTGATACAGTCTGTCTTATTTCTTCTAGGGTAGAGGTGGCACTATTGTCTGATCTTTTGAGCGCGGTATGCATTTGCTCCTGGCCATAAGGTGCCTGTCTCCATCTGAAGTAAGCAACAAATTCTGCGCCATGGGCCATCGCTTCTATTGTCCATAGCTTGACCATCCCAGGAGCAGGTGCGGGGTTGTAAGGTGCCCAGTTAACAGGGCCGGGCTGCTGCTCCATTATACCCCATCTTCCGTGCCCCACTGCACGATAAAGATCGTGATGAAATGCTTGAAAGTCCGGATCTCCAGTACGCTGGTGCTGATGTTTGAATT
Organism: uncultured Saprospiraceae bacterium; assembly: GCA_937969415.1. Taxonomy (GTDB): domain Bacteria; phylum Bacteroidota; class Bacteroidia; order Chitinophagales; family Saprospiraceae; genus RFSX01. The sequence continues at coordinate 498 of CALBWK010000230.1, forward strand.
TTTCTGATCTATCGGATCTGTCTTCAAGGAAGCCTAGCGGATAGCTATCCCAGGTGGCTATCTCCATATCATGGCCTAGCTTATAGTGGTCAAAGTCTGTAATGCGGCCCATATAATTGTGTAGGATAGGTCTATCAGAATGCGCTCTGAGGGCAGCCACTTGCGCTTGATTCCATGTGATAACTTGATCTGAGGAGAATCGGTAAAAATCCATTTTGTGACTTGGGTTGCATTCTGTCACTGTAAGATTGGGGAGTTCTATTTGATCAAAGGAGTTGTACGCCATCGACCAGAACACATTACCCCAGCGTTTATTAAGTTCTGCGATGCTGCCATATTTTTTTTCTAGCCAGACCTGAAAAGCTGATTGGGCGAGAGGACTATAGGAGCGGGTGGTGTCGTGGCAACCATATTCATTATCAGTCTGCCAAGCATAGAGTGCGGGATGCTGGCCATATCTTTTGGCAAGTCGTCTGGCCATCTCTGCGGCTAGGGTTTTGTAACCTTCGTGAGAAAAGCAATAGTGCCTTCGGGAACCAAATTTTCTAGGGCGCCCTTCCTCATCATACGCAAGAAGATCTGGAAATTTATCCAGTACCCAGCGAGGAGGAGTGGCACTAGGCGTACCTAGAATGATCTCTAATCCCGCCTCATGAAGGAGGTTTATAACTCTATCAAGCCAAGAAAAATTAATGGCGCCTTCTGTAGGTTCTAGGTTGCTCCAGGCAAATTCTCCTATGCGTACAAGAGAAAGACCGAGGGCTTTCATCTCTGTAGCATCAGCAGCCCACATTGACTCTGGCCATTGCTCAGGATAATAGCAGACGCCAAGCTTCATCATTGGGCAGTCACTTTATTTTTTCCAAAAACATTGTGGGCATCCCAAATGGCTTTTTTGCCAAATACAGTTTTGTTGAGAAAGAGCGCAGTCAGGACACTAAAGATCAAGGTGATCGCCATCATGTGTATATAATTGCCGCCCGGTAGTTGTGGCCATACTCGGGTAAAGAAAGCGTACAGAAATACACCTAGTATCACAGCTATGATCACGGCTTTGGCGTCCACATTTTTCCATAAGAGTCCAACCATAAAAGCAGACAAGATAGGCATCGATAAAAAGCCGTAGAGTTCTTGGACTAGATTAATAAGATTTTCTGCGTGTAAGAAAATCGGAAACATGATGAAGGCCAGCGCTACCATCACCATCGATACGATGAGGGTGAGTCGAGCGACATTGGGATTCTTTTTGATGTAAGTTTCATGCACATCACAGACCCACAGTGCAGCGGAAGCATTGAGAATAGAGTTAAAAGTGGTCAATACTGCTGCTGCGATAGCGGCCGCAAAAGCACCTGTAAGTGCAGTGGGGAGGAGATCGCTCACTATCATCCCAAATGCTTTGTTATTAGATATTTCTCCATATAATTTATAGGAGATTATGCCAGGTAGGACGATGATAGGCGGTACTATAAGTAATCTGATAGCCGCAGCAGCTAAGATGCCTTTTTGTGCTTCTTTGATGGTAGGGGAGGCCATGGCACGCTGGGTGATAGTTTGGTTTGTGGACCAGTAAAACATCTGTATGAATATCATTCCTGTTAAAAGAGTCGGGAATGGAATAGGAGAATCATAGTCACCGATTAAGGTTAGCCGCTCTGCCGGTATACCGGAGAAATCGAAATTTATGGCTTTGAGTGCAGACCATACGACAAATAGTGCGAGCGATAATAAGAGTATGCCAGAAAAAGTATCCGAAACGGCGACTGCTCTTAATCCCCCAAAGATAGCATAGGCAGCACCCACTAGCGCAAAGGCTATCGCCAAGTAATAGATGTTAAGATGCTCTAGACCGAACATCTGTTGCATAAACAGAGAACCACCATATAGTATAGCTGGTAAGAAGATAAATACATTTCCTGCAAGAAATAAAAGTGATATTACCGCACGGATATGTGGATTACCATATCGCCTCTCTAATAGTTCTGTTGTCGTCGTACAATTATATCTATAGTATACAGGGAGAAATAGAAAAGTAAGCATCAATAGACCTACTACAGCTGCTAGCTCCCACCAAACTAGTAAGGCCATTTGATTGCCATTCATTCCGACCAGTTGATCTGTGGATAGATTAGTCAAGGTTATAGATCCAGCCACAAAGTACCATTTGAGATCTCTACCCGCCAGAAAGTATTCTTGTTCTGCATCACCACTGCCACGCCTGCCACGACAATATAAATAAGTGACCAAGGCTATGAGTAATGTGAGGCCAAGAAAAACTGCAATTTGTGTGGTTTGTAAGATCATAGGGTTTGATTTAGGGTTGGGTAATGGGCCAGTTTCTACACGTGATATCGAGCATTTCTTCTAATTTTGTTCATTTTATATAGATCAATACTTTAAGTCCAGTGCCAGTACACATCGAAAATAACGAAATCTTCTCCTTATCCAATGCTTGGTTCAGTTATGTATTTAAACTGACAAAGGAGGGTTTGCTGCAGCATATCTATTATGGTCCTTCCTTGGGTCCTGCAAGTCAAGCGCAGAGTGCCTACAGAATCACGGATCGGGCTATGACTTCGGTTTATGAAGGTGTGGACTTTCTTAATCTTAACGATCTCGCTATGGAGTATCCCCTTCACGGAAGATCTGATTATCGTTATCCAGCGTTGCAAGGCAGGAACGCAGATGGTAATGCGATTTTTTCATTTATATATAAGTCCCATAAAGTAACTAGATCCAAACCCCAACTAGAGGGTCTACCAAGTGCACAAGGGGAAGGCTCAGAGACACTTATTGTAGTTTTAGAAGATAGTTATCTTCAGTTAGAATTACACCTTTTTTATACCATCTATGAGGATCACGGAGTTCTAGCCAAATCTGCTCGTCTTATAAATAATAGTGATAAGAATATTGCGATAGAAGGAATGGCTAGTACAACGCTGAATTTTACCGCTGGTGATTATGAGTTGCTACATCTACACGGTAACTGGGCTCGAGAATTCAATGTAGAGCGAATACCTGTGCCTGCGGGTAGATTTGCCATTGATAGCAGTAAAGGTACTTCTAGCTCTGCTCATTATCCATTTATGATACTGGCTGACAAAGATGCTAACGAAAATAACGGAATAGTATATGCGACTACATTGATGTACAGTGGCAATTTTTCCATAACGACTGAGAAGAGTGAGTTTCAGGATATTCGTATCGTAGCAGGTATTAATCCTTTTGGTTTTAAATGGTCACTTAATCCAGGGCAATCTTTTTGTACACCAGAAGCGCTGCATGTTTTTTCTGATAAGGGGCTCGGGGAGATGAGTTACTTATGGCATCAGTTTATTCGAGCTAAGATTACGCCAACACGATTTAGAGATTTGAAGAGGCCAACTTATTTAAATACTTGGGAGGCCTTCTACTTTGATGTTGATTCAGAAAAAATTCTTACTCTTGCTGATGTCGCTAAAGAGATAGGATTGGATATGCTTGTCTTAGATGATGGTTGGTTCAAAGGAAGAAATGATGATACAAGTTCATTGGGAGACTGGGTGGCTGATCCTCAGAAGTTGCCTGAAGGTATCCCTTGGTTGGCAGATCAGGTGAGTGCTAGGGGATTAAGGTTTGGGCTTTGGGTCGAGCCAGAAATGGTTAGTCCTGATAGTGATTTGTATCGTGCCCATCCAGAGTGGGTCCTGCAAGTGCCAGGTCGTAAATCCTCTTTGGGGCGGCATCAATTGACACTCGATCTCTCACAGTCTGTAGTTGTAGATTATTTATATGAAACCTTAGCCAATATTTTTGCTTCTGCTAAGATAGGTTATGTGAAGTGGGATATGAATAGAGCGATGACAGAAGTCGGTTCTACAGCATTGCCAGCAGAGCAGCAAGGGGAGGTTGCGCATAGATATATTCTAGGCCTCTATGAGCTATTGCAGAGGCTCACAGATAGCTTTCCAAATATTATTTTTGAAAACTGTGCTAGTGGTGGCAATAGATGTGACTTGGGAATGCTATCGTATATGACGCAAACGTGGACATCAGATATGTGCGATCCGATAGGGCGATTGACTATTATAAATGGTGCTTCATTACTGCTGCCGAGTGAGATCCTTGCTGCGTATGTTGGGCCATCTCCTAATCATCAAAATGGCAGAGTAACTTCCTTGAAGACCCGCTTTCTGGCAGGTATGTTCTGCGCTGCAAAAGGATTTTCTCTCAACTTAGAAGATATCGTCTCTGATAAAGAAGAATTGATAGAATATGTAAACCTGATGGGCGGCACGCAACGTGATTTTATCGGCGGTAGATTTGATCGATTAATTTATACTGATAATGAAGTCTGCTGGCAATATACGACTGCTGATAAGTCAAAAGTATATCTCTGCTATTTCCATATTTTGTCTGCACCCAATCTGCCATTTAAAAAAGTCCATATGAAAAATCTAGAATCGACAGGACTTTACATTGAAGAAAGTGGTGGAGAATATCCAGGAGATGTGCTGATGCATAGTGGCTGGCCACTACCTTATGTTACGATGTTTCAGAATGGAGTTGATCAAAAATATATGACTGAGGGTGATTTTTCTTCTCATCTATTTGTGTTTCGCAAAGGAAAATAGATGTAGCTAATATCTATGGGCTGGCCAATCTTATTTGTTGAATAGGCTACTCAGATGGCAGAAAAGAAGGAGTACTTCGTAGGTGAATATTTATTCGGTTATCCATTTTACAATTTCTGCTTCATCTGGACTGACCTTAGGGTCTATGACCTTCTCTAATATCCCCTGTTCATTGATAAGATATTTTTGAAAATTCCATTGCACTTTAGAGTCTTGTACGTTATTAAGCGCCTTTGATGTAAGGTATTGGTATAGCTCGTGTTGATTATCTCCTATGACATCTATTTTTGACATCATAGGAAAACTGACGCCATAGTTCTTCTGACAGAAAGTGGCAATCTGTTCGTCAGTGCCAGGTTCTTGCTGCATAAAGTTATTGGCAGGAAATCCAAGAATAATAAAGCCCTTATTAGCGTACTCGGCGTACAGCGCTTGCAGTGCTTCATACTGTGGTGTAAGCCCACACTCAGAAGCTGTATTGACGATCATTACTTTTTGTCCTTTGAGTTGGCTAAGGGGGTAGTCTTGGCCATTGATATCTTGGACTGTGAAGTTGTAGATGGTTTTGGGATTAGTCTCTTGAGCAGTCATATTCGTCTGGATTAGGATAAGGATAAAGAAGTATAGATATTTCATTAGATAAGTTATGCGAAGGTCACTGATGTATGATCGTGTACGTCCTTTAACTCTATTCGTATAGGTATTGTTTGGAGTCAATATATTTAATTAGAACTCTCACTGAATTTTCTGATAGTATTTCTTCCTAGCTGATACATATGCACTTCGTCTGGTCCATCGGCAAGGCGAATAGACCGCGCATAAGTCCAGAATTCTGCTAGCGGTGTATCTTGAGATACTCCCATCCCTCCAAAGGCTTGTATGGCTCTGTCTATGACAGTACAGGCCATCCTTGGGCAGACGATCTTGATCATAGAAATCAAGTCCTTTGCTGCTTTGACGCCTCCTTTGTCGATCTTGTCTGCGGCGGCAAGTGTGAGGAGGCGTGCTTGGTCGATGTCACATTTAGATTGCGCTATATCTTGTCTGATACTGCTGTATTTAGAAATCTCCTTGCCGAAGGTTGTTCTCTGAGTGACCCGATGACTCATCAATTCTAGGGCACGTTGTGCTCCACCGATTAGGCGCATACAGTGATGGATCCTTCCTGGTCCTAGACGACCCTGTGCTATGCGGAAGCCATCCCCTTCTGCTTGTAGTAAATTGTTAGCAGGAACTTTTACGTTATGGAGTTCTATTTCTGCGTGACCTTCCGGAGAATCTAATGAGCCAAAAACTCTCATCGCTCGCTTAACAGTGACCCCTGGTGTATCTGCTGGCACAAGAATCATACTTTGTTGTATGTGTCTATCGGCCGACGGATCTGTTTTACCCATAACGATATACACTTTAGTAGCAGGATTCATCGCTCCAGAAGACCACCACTTTGTGCCATTGATCACATAATTGTCGTCTTCCTTGAGGATACGCGTTTCTATATTGGTCGCATCGGAAGATGCGACTTGGGGTTCTGTCATCAAGAAGGCAGATCTTATTTCTCCTTGCATCAAGGGTTCTAACCAGCGCTGCTTTTGCTCTTCGCTGCCATACTTGGCTAGTACTTCCATATTGCCCGTATCTGGCGCTGAGCAGTTAAAGACTTCTGAAGACCATAAGACTCTGCCCATTAACTCGGCGAGGGGAGCATATTCGAGATTGGTAAGACCTGGGCTATAAGTGCCATAGGCTTTAGGTAAGAACAAATTCCATAACCCTGCGGCTTTTGCCTTTTGTTTTAAGTCTGCTATAGGCGGATAATGTGACCAAGGATTGGCGTGGACATATTCTCGATAAGCTGTTTCGTGCGGGTAGATATGTTCCTCCATAAAAGCGCTAAGCTTTTGCTGTAGTGCCAGTGACTTATCTGAATACTCAAAGTTCATTTCTAATAGTTGTAGCTCAAAGTAAAGAATAACTTACCTTAACCCTTTGATATTTTGATTTTATATAATACACTCAGGTTATGATTAAGGAAGTAGAAGAAGGAGACAACATAAAGTCTAAGGCTCTTTCTCTCTTTTTGTACGAAAATGAATTGATCGAGGACAAGGCGTCTCCCTTGGAAGTGATACAATTTACCAATGGTTACTCTAATCTGACATATTTATTAAAAGTAGAAGGAAGAGAGCTCGTCCTGCGTCGCCCACCTGCTGGGGCTATCAAAAGTGGCCACGATATGGGTAGAGAATATAAGGTCTTGTCTCAATTGTCGCCTCATTTTTCTATGGCACCTAAGACCTATGCCTATGAAGACACTCGTGATGTATTGGGAGTACCCTTTTACTTGATGGAAAAGATCAATGGTGTAGTGATCACTTATAGAGAGGCAGTAAAAAGAGGATTGACTGCATCTGATTTTGAAACTATATCAACAAGTTGGCTCGATACTTTTATTACTTTTCACAACTTAGATTATAGGGCCCTTGGCTTGGAAGATCTGGGTAAGCCAGAGGGCTATGTAGATCGTCAAGTAACCAATTGGGGAAAGCAATATCTCAAGGCTGCTACTCAAGACCTGCCAGCAGCAATCAAGGTCGCACGATGGATGCAAGATCATCAACCTAAGGAGTATGCACATACTTTGATCCATAATGATTTTAAGTATGATAACCTGGTCTACGCTGAAAACAACTGGTCACAGGTCAATGCAATTTTAGACTGGGAGATGTGCACCTTGGGTGACCCGCTGATGGACTTGGGTACTTCTCTAGGTTACTGGGTTATGGAAAGTGATGGGCCAGTATTTGGTCAGACTATACCTTCTCCGACTATTTTTCCGGGCAATCCAAGTAGGAGTGAGTTAGTGCAAGCTTATGCTGTTAAGTCAGGCAGAAATGTAGACAACTTGGTATTCTATTATGTGTATGGTCTCTTTAAGATTGCTGTTATCGTTCAGCAGATTTATTATCGGTATGCAAAAGGGCTGACTCAGAACCCAAAGTTTGCTAAGCTGGATCAAGTGTGTGCATTCTTATGTGAGACCGCCAAGCAAGCAATAGAGGATAAACGGATAGAGCGATAAAATTAACCGAATTGCCTACTTAGGTAGCACTGAAGAATTAAGTGGACGATTTGGTAATTTTTTTAAGAAATTATATTTCTTGGAAAAATTATTTAAATTTATAGTCCATTCTAGTTTCATATCTACAACTTCTTTCCTACTAAAAATATATATCGTGATGAAAAACTTCACACTAGCTCTTGCTTTGTCAGTACTCTTTGTTGGCCTTGGTGTTGCGCAGAATACAGAATCCTTATTTAGTCTTCCGGGTTTAACTATAGTTGTTGACGCAGGGATTCAGTGGGCAGAGACACCTTATTCTTCTATTCATTTTGATGGAACAGAGTTTGCTTGCGGCCGAGATTTGTTAAGCTATTCTGACAAGAACGGAGAAAATTCTGTCTTTATGGAAGTCGATGGAATGAGAGTTTTTGTTGGAGAGGATTGTAATGATCTACAATTGGTTTATGATTTTTCTTTAGATATAGGAGAGACTACAATTATAGATAATGTGACATTAACTGTCGTTTCTAAGAGTCTTGTTACCTATTTAGATGGAGTGGAAAGAATACGAATGGAGCTGACTAGTGTCAATAGTCGAATCGTATGGATAGAGGGTATAGGTGAGTTGTCTTCTGCTTTTTTGACACCTCAGTTTGCTGATCAGGCAGAGGTGGGGTGTGTATCTTATGAAGGTGGTTCTATATACTTAGCTGATGGAATAACCGAGGAAATATGCCAACAACAGAACTGCAAGAAATTGTCAGCAAACTTTCAAATTGATGGTAGTACAAATTTCGTAGAGTTTTCAACTGTAGGTACAAATGCTGAGGAAGTGTTATGGGATTTTGGAGATGGTACGACCACCACTGAATTGAATCCTGTACACGACTACGGTCCTAAGGGTTGTTACTTGGTCAAATTACAGACTTCAAATAGTTGCGGCGAAATGATAGAATTGACTAAGTCTTTTGCTAATTGTGTAGACTCTATTTGGACGGCTGATTTCCACATATCATCTGATATACAGATTCGCTCTTTGGATTATGCAACCGATCTGGTGGGTATGATGATACAAGACACTGTAGTCTTAAAGACAATAGATGGAGGCAGTACATGGACACCTGTATTTAACCTTTCTATGACTAATAGTAAAGTTGTAATGAGTAGTGAAGATGAAGCCTTGGTAATTGAGTTATCTGGTGATTCACGATTTATACATCTCACAGCTGATGGGGGAGTGACTTGGGAGACAACAGAAATCCCAGGCCTTGTTTTTGCCGACTATGATTCTGACAGAATATTTTTGCACATTTCTAGGGATTCCCTCATTAGGTACTCGCCAGACAACGGAGCTACTTGGGTTGATTATGCTTTGGAAAATACAGATCTACTCAGTTTGGGGTCTTTTGTCTTTGATGATTTCCAGATGGTTGATGAGACTACCTTTGTTGGTATCAATGCCTCTAAGGCACTATTTGTGTCGTCAGATGCAGGACAGACCTGGGAGACAAAACCTGTTACAATAGATCAACCTGCCTCTTTTGGCACACACTTTTTATCCGCCGATATTGGATTTGTAGGTGCAGTAGGTACTATAGCAAAGACAGAAGATGGCGGTAACACTTGGAGTGAAGTGCGGCTTCCCATAGAGTCTTCTGTAATCCGTAAGATAAGCTTCAGAGATGCGATGAATGGCTGGGCTGTGGGTTCTAACATTTGGAGAACTGTTGATGGAGGTGAGAGTTGGGATCTAGAATTTTGCCAGTTCAGTGGCAATTCCTACGCTATCAATAATTTGAGCATTACTGATAATGAGATTCACACGGCCATCAATGGTAAAGGTATCTATAGTCATAATCCTGACGCAGAGTTCAATTGTATTACCAGTGTCGATGATCGAGATTATAATGCAAGAATGTCTCTCTTCCCAAATCCTACATTGGAGATCATCAATTGTGGGTCTGAGATCGAGTCCGGTATCTATGAGTTGTATGATGCCCAAGGTCGTTTGATCCAGAATCAGCAATTTACGAGAAGTGCCTTTGCAGTCGATGTTTCAGCTTACGATTCGGGGATTTATTTGCTCAAGCTGAAAAGCGAACAAGGGCACATTGCTATTATGAAGTTTGTTAAGGAGTAAGTCGTTTCTGACTCGGTGTTAGCTTAAGGGTCTTTTTGTCGGTATTGTCAATTTGGGAATACAAGGCTTAACTCCCTTTATAGCAAAGCTATTACTCTATTCTAGCTCTTCTTTACAATGTTGTTTCTAGGACTACCAGTATAGTTCAATAAGACCTTGGAGGAAGCTAGTCTTAAGAAAAATCGTAAGATAGCCGTCATTAACTTCGTTTCCTCAATAAATTTTGACGCCTTAGTAAGTGATCCCTAAGCCTACGCTGTCCTTCTTACTAAGAGCCTGCCATCGTTAAGCGAGGCTCTTCATAGTCATCTGACTACCCACCGTATTTCTTTCCTAGAATAGATATGAAATCTTCAAGATTTGCTGACTTATCTCAGTTGAGGTTGGCATATTCTTTGACTTCCTAATATGTTAAGATTCGGCTCCTCAGTCTTAACTGCACTTATTCATATTTCATATCTACTAAATATTATATGTCATTCTTAGGGATGACTAACGCTTTTTAGTTGTTACATATGAAATATACATTTCTTAGTTTTCGAGAGTTCTATTTGGCATTTGGCCTTATGCTGTTAAGCCTTTGTGTTCAGGCTAGTGTTACGATAATTGATGTAGTACAGACACAAGAGATATGTAACTTATCAAACGGAACTATAACTATTACCGCTGTTGGAGAGCCAGGAGCTACACTTTTCTATTCTATTGATGGAGGAGGTACTTGGCAAGAGTCACCATTTTTTGATGGCCTAGAGAGTAATGATTACGACATTTTGGTGGCTGATAGTACGGGGAGTTGTTCGCAAGATTTTACATTTCAAGTTACTGCAGCAGATACCCCACAGATTGATGTCACACCAACCTGCATAACAGGATCTGGAAATATAGATATAGATCTTATGCCCTTTATGTCAGGGATTCCACCATTTACCTTTGCGTGGACTGGTCCTACAGGAACTTATAACACAGAAGATCTCTCAGATGTACCTACAGGACAATATAGTGTAAGTGTGCAAGATGCTTTTGGATGTCAAATCGATACCTCTTTCTTTGTGCCCGTATGTTGTGCAATGCAAATCGATTGTACGCCTGTATCTACAACCCTCAACTGTATTGCTGATTACGAAGAGATTACAAGTATGATTTTCGATACTATTCCAAGTGCAGATAGAGTCACAGTTTTATCTGATCTATTTGGAATTGAGGTGATGGGTGATCCTTGTAATGATATTACCGTTATGGTCACCAACCAAGAAATTTTTGATCAAGATTGTTCTTCTGGACCTATGGTTGTGAATTCATCTATAGAGATTTCAGACGGCGTATCTACAGTAGTATGCGAAAGAATCTATGAAATAGATAATTATTTAGGATTAGAATTCCTTATGCCTGCAGTTGATTTGGAGGTGTCTTGCGATCAGGACTATCAGACAATGTTGCAAGACTTTGTAGACGATGTAGCCGGGGCAGAAATTAGATCTTGCTCAGATGCATACACTATTACCACTGATCCTGCAAATCCAAGTTTGGATTTTACGTGTACGAGCGAAAGCATAGACATTACATTTATCATAGCAGATGCCTGTGGTAATCAAGATTCGACTATGGCTACTTTTTCTGTCGTTGACAACAATTTACCGACCATCGCCTGTCCTGATGACTTAATGCTAATGGTTGGGGAAGACAATGCGTTAGCTATTGCCAACTGGTTAGATGCCGTCGAGAGTATGGATAACTGTAGTGCTACAAGTGATACAAATGACTTTGACGTAAATAATTTAGATGAGACTTGTGATGGTAGTTCATTACAAGTACTCTTTACGGCGACAGATGGATGTGCTAATCAAGTAGATTGTTCTGCTAGCATAATCTACGTGGCAATGGGGCAGCCAGTTATTACTTGCCCTCAAGACATTGTCTTGCAATGTTCAGGTACCGATCTCATCAATGATGTTAACCTATGGTTGGATTCTGCTTCGGCAACGGATGGAAATCCGATTATGGTGAGTCATAATTTTGACGCTAGTGATGTAGTTGGATTAGAGTGTGGTGGCAGTTTAGATATATTATTTGAGGCAACCACTGTTTGTGGTTCTGTTAATTGTATGGCTCAATTCGCTGTGACTGATAATCAAGCCCCTGAATTAGTATGTCCAGATGGACTATTTGTAAGTTATGACGATGCAGCTATAGACATGGTTATTGAGGATTGGTTGGCACAAGCATCAGCTACTGACGATTGCAGTCCTGTACAGGTGATAGATAATTATCTAAGTGACCAACTTAGTTTGGACTGTCAAGGATCAGAATTGGTAGTAGATTTTGAGGTAGAGGATAATTGTAGCAATAGAAGTACATGTACAAGTCTTATTACTGTGGTCGGTGGTCAAGGAGGAAACCTGGTGTGTCCTGCAGAATTGGTGATAAATTGTGGTGAGCCGGATTATATTAATATTCTCGAAGCGTGGATAGCTGAAAGTACTGCAGAAGACGACAATGCTAATATGTTGACAGTTGCCAATAACTTTGTTGTTTCAGATTTTGAAAATTTACTTTGCGATGAATCTTTAGAAGTTGAGTTTTTTGTCAATGAAAATTGTATTGATTTAAGTTGCCTATCTAGAATAACCTCTGTAGATACAGAAGATCCTAAAATAATCTGTCCAAATAATATCAGCTTGGTATTTGGGTCGGATTCATTTTCTGACGATATTGATGGATGGCTTGATGAGGTTGAAGGCCTTGATAACTGTTCAGCTGTCAGTATAGAAGACGACCTGTCTGTCCCTAGTCAAATTGATTGTGACGACAATGTCGTGACACTTGTAGAGTTTGTTGCAACGGACGACTGTAGCAATGTTGCGACTTGTGTGTCTGAGTTGACGATACTAACGCCTAGTGGATTGCCTAGTCTGATGTGTCCTGGTGCCTTGATTTTGAATTGTGGTGAGGAAATAGGAGATACAGTAGATGAATGGATGGCCCTCAATACTGCTCAAGATGAAAATGGAAACGATATTGCGATTGACAATGATCTAGATATGCTTGCTGTTGAGAACCTAACTTGCGGTGAATCCTTAGATGTTACATTTTCTATAGCTGTGATTTGTGGTAATCTTGATTGTCAATCTTCCATTCAATTAGTGGATTCTATAGAGCCAGAAATATTCTGTCCTGATCCTTTGATTATTCCTGATTTTGAAAATTTGGAGCAGCGTGTTGGACTATGGTTAGAATCTATCTCTGCTACAGATAACTGTACCGCAGTTGCTATAAGTCACGATTTTGATACAGACTTGAGCAGTATAGACTGCCCAGAAGAATTAGAGGTGAGCTTTACGGCTTCTGATGAGTGCCAGAATGTGTCTTCTTGTGTGACCAGTGTGAGTCTGGGCGACTTGTTAGCGATTGATTTAGAGTGTCCCTCTAGTGTGACCTTGCAATGCTCTGAAGTAGAACCTGAAACTCTTATTAATAACATTCTCCAGTCAGTAACGGTAGAATCTTTTGGAGAATATGATTTACAATATGCGTATTCGGCTGATGTTAGTGACTTAAGTTGCGATGCTGCATTGAGTTTTGACGTAGAAATATTTGTCGTGGGTATGTGTGATCAAGAAGAGGATTGCTTTCTAAGTGTCATAATAGAGCCAGAGCCAACTGTATATATTCCTAATGTTTCTTCTCCTAGCCTACGAGGCCAAGAGGTCGTGACTGTATATGGTAATTCCATTATAGAAGAGGTCGAGGAATTTTACATCTATGATAGATGGGGAGAACTGGTTTATGAAGCTCGTAATTTTGAACCTAATGATGAGTCTATGGGATGGAATGGGAATTTCACTAATGCCCAAGATGATAGTGCTGTATACACTTACTATACAGTAGTGAGAACGACGCAGAACGAAATGCTCAAGTATGTTGGAGACATCACTTTATTGCGTTAAGCAATAAGAAGAGGCTATCTACTAAAAGTAAGATATGACAGCTATTAGATAGTTTGGGGTAAGGGCAACCTTGCAATTTTTTGTCATACAGATGTAGGAAGTACTCTCTTCCTAGCGAAACTGATAAGCGCCGACATAATTTCCTTAGAAATGTCAAAGTCAGTTTGCAATCACTCTTTCAGTGTATATGGCATAATCTTTGAATATGTAATTCTTGATATGTGATCTCTTCACATATTATTCATTTCATATTTCATTTCTATTTACTGAATCACGTGATCTTCGGCGTAAGCGGGAGGTCTCGATTTCATTTATTTATAGATTATGAAATGCTAATGGAAGGTAAAATTATACCGTACCTCAAGTCCGATAGATTACTCCTAATGGTTTCTTTCACGTCAGCTGCTTCTAGATGCTTAGAAGAGACTATGAGAGATATGCCAAACAGGATCCAGCACAGAGATTACCAAAGGAATACAGACCCTATATAAATTATAAGACGTAGTTAGATTCATTTCTAAGAAATAGGCCGACCCCAAAGTCAAGCGATTTCAATTACTCAACCAAAACACGTTTAGAAAAGATAGCACTCTTAAAGAATATTATAATGGGAATTTTAAAAAGTCAAAACTTGGAAAACCTTTGTAGAAGCTTCGCTCCTCAAGGGGTTTTTGCGTTATTGTTAGTATGTTTTGTCACATCATTTGTGACTCAAGATGCTGCAGCCCAAACTTTTGAATTGCAAAAAACTGTAGATAATACCTCGCCGCAAGCAGGTGAAGTATTTAATTATATAATTAATGCCTCATGTAACAGTTCTACTATGGACTGTGAATCTGCGGTTATATATGATCCACTCCCTCCAACGCTTGAGTATGTAGGAACAAGTTTCCCATTTCCAGATGGTGTGGCAGATATTGTGTATGATCCTCAATCTCATGCATTGACGATTACTTTTGACTCTTCGCCATCTAATTGTAATACCTGTACACCGGATGGTTTAAATACTGATGAGGATGACTTTGCTCAAGGGTATACAGTTCAATTATTTGTTCAAGTTAGATTTTCATTCGGCGCTTTTACGGGATCTACAGCTACTAATACTGTATTTGGAACATCTAATAATGCTGGAAATCCTACTGATTCTGCTCCAGCAGTTTCTGTCCTAGGTGGTATACCTCCAGCGACAGGATGTGATCAATTAGAAGGTAACTTTCAAAGTACAACTGCTGTGGCACTTGGAGCTGATATGTTTACAACACTTAGGCCAGAAAATGGAGGCTTTTCTACTATATCAAACTGGTCTGCGATTATGCCCGTCCCGCCCAACACAACTTTTGCTGAATTATTTACACCTTTTATTACGAATAGAGATCATAATGGAGCCATATACTATCAGACTGATGCAGCTCCAGGAGTTTGGACTTGGTGGTTAGATTTTAATTATAATAATGAACAAAATGGAGAATTAGCCGACCTCGGTTTACCTCCAGGTGAAAATGTTACTGCAATCAGAATGGATTTAGATCCCTTGGTGGGGGATGGACAGTGGGTAGATAGTGCTTACCCATCACTCTGGCGAGCCTCTTTAAGAACTTACTTTGATCTTGATCCAGGATTTACTGGTGCCTCTATTATGGCTTGCAGTTCCGTAACAGCTACAATTGAAGGAGAGAGCTGCACGCTTGATGAATGTGATACTTCAACTATTATAGAAAGTATACCTGAGATTACAGGTGGTAAGAGACCTCAAGATATAAATGGCAATATCCAATTAGCACACCTGCCTGGTGATCAACTAGTATTCGAATTGCTCTTTGCCTCTACAGCAATCAACAATGAGCCTATTGTTGGTGGAGCAGTATTAGTCGATATTTTACCCTTAGGGATTACTTATGTATCTCATGGCCCAGCTTGGAATTATAATAATGTCGGTGGTTTTCCACCAGCCTTAGAGTTAGAATGGCTGCCTGATGGTAGACAACTAGTGAGATTTGTATGGCATTCTTCCTACGGTAATGACTTTACAATTACGCCTGATGGTTCTTGGATAGGTGTGGGCATAGATATGGTCGTAGAAATTGATCCTAATATCACACCTGGGCCATACCAGAACGATTATTACTATTCTTCTGTAGGTGGGACTCACGGTTGTGAATTTGGTTCACCTGAGGCGGATGTACTCGATTACCTGAATGGATATACTATAGATAACGAATACTGTTATGGAAATACTCACTTTGACATATTAGATGCACCGGATGCAGCTGGGCTCGAATCATTTAAAGAAGTCATTGGGACTCTAGACGCTAGCTATACACGATTTCCTGCGACAGGAACCACTGTGCCAGGAGGTTTAAATAATTATAATATTTCCTTGAGCAATCCTAATACTACGCCGATCACTGATATTGTTCTCGTCGATATTTTGCCGGACATCGGGGATACAGAGGTTTTGAATAGTAGTGAACCAAGATTATCAGAATGGAGACCAGTTCTGGCAGCTCCTATCGTTGCCCCTTCAGGCACTACTGTGTTTTATTCTACAGTATCTAATCCATGTAGAGATGCGTTAGCAGGACCAGGTGATCCTACACCTTTTCCTGCTGGATGTAATGCTCCAGGTTGGACGACTACAGTTCCTTTAGACTTGACGACGGTTACTGCAATTATGCTTGATTTAGGATCAACTGTATTAAATCAAGGTGATAGGTGGGATTTGTCTCTAGACCTAAGAGCTCCAGTTGATGCACCTCCTAATAATACTATTGCGTGGAATTCATTTGCATTTATGAGTTCAAATGGAACGACAGGGATACCTTTGCTTTCTGCAGAACCTATCAAAGTAGGTATAGAATTAGTCCCCGGGAGTATTCCTATTATTGGTGACTTTGTATGGAATGACTTGAATCAAAATGGATTGCAAGACCCAGGAGAACCAGGAGTTGATGGTGTAACAGTAAACCTATATGAAGATACTAATGGCAATGGAATAGCAGAGCCAGGGGTAGATGATTTACATGCTTTTTCAATAAGTTCAGCAGGAGGGCAATATATTTTTTCAGATTTTCCTTTCGGTGATTATTTCTTAGAGTTTACCAACTTTCCTGGAATGTTTACGCCTACACATAGTCAGATAGGTAATAATCCAGCCATAGATTCTGAGCCGACTATTACAGAGGTATTTACTGTAACAAATACAACAGATGATAGATACCTTGATTTTGGTTTGTTTGATGGAATTGTAACCCCTCTACTTAATCTAAGTGGTTCAGTGTTTGAAGATATAAATTATGGCGGTGGAGATGGAAGATCTTACTCAGAGTCAGACCTGTCAGCACAATCCTCAGGATTTTCCCCAGACGAAATCGCAGTGGAAAACGTAATCGTAGAACTTTATGATAGTGCAGGCAATTACATTTCTAGTACTGTTTCAGATGTAAATGGAAACTATAATTTTGTTGGACTACTCGATGGTACATACCAAGTCCGTGTAGTTAATAATACGGTAGAATCAAATAGAGGAAGTAATTCCACTGGCGAAACAATTATTCCTGTTCAGACTTTTAGAACAAACGGAACAACGGATTTCGTCAATGAAGTAGGTGGGAGTACTCCCAATCTTGTTGACGCTGGTGCTAATGTAACCAATGCCAATTTAGCCTCCCTAGGAAGTACCTCCACTGCAGTACAATCTTTAACCCAAGTCAACCTAGGTGGTTCAGATGTTACTGGTGTTGATTTCGGATATAATTTTGATACGGTAGTGAATACTAATGATTCTGGACAAGGATCTTTAAGACAGTTTATATTAAATAGTAACGAGTTAGATAACAGTAATCTGGATCAAGAGGATACACCAACTAATGGTGTGGATTTTCCTAAAGATTTTGAGTGGGAGACTTCTATTTTTATGATACCTGGATCTGGAGTTCATACCATTAATCCTCTAACTGCCTTAGATGCCGTTGATGACCCTCAGACTCATGTGACTGCTTATACGCAACAAGGATCAGCTCAAGGCCCTATTGATAGTAGAGTAATTGCTGTTGAGCTAGAAGGAAATACAGTAAACTATGATGGTTTATCAATTCTTGCAAGTGATGTTACTGTTTCAGGTCTCGCAATACATTCATTCCGAAAAGGAATCCGAAGTTATCAGAATAATTCTTCAAATACCTTTGTTTGGGGTAATTATATAGGAACAGAAGCAGATGGAATGACTCCTGGTAACAATATTAGTAACGGTGTAGAATTGGATGGAGTAAATAATTCATATGTTGGTACGAATGGAGATGGTATAAATGATATAAATGAAGGTAACTTGGTGTCTAATAGTTTTGGAGGAATTGAACTACGAAGTCCATCTAATGTTCTAGTTGCCGGTAATTATGTAGGAACAGATAAAACAGGTACTATAGATCAGGGTAATGAATTTATTGGTGTACATATACGAAATGCAGAAGGAGAAAATACTGTAGGATTCGATGATAATCTCGTCCAAAGCAATCCTGATATACTTAGAAATGTAATTTCTGGAAACGGTACTGATGGAGTAAGAATTTCTGACGGAGATAACCAAGTTGTCGCGGGTAATTACTTGGGTACAGATGTTAATGGAACTAGCCCAATCCCGAATGGAGGCTATGGTGTTCAGCTGCTAGGTGATGTTAGCAATCTTATTGTAGGTACAGATTCAGATGGCGATGATGATATTCTCGAAAGAAATATTATCTCAGGTAATAATGCTGGTCTAAGATTTCTGACTGGAGGATCAGGAACAAACAATAGGATCTCAGGAAACTTTATAGGAACAGATGTAAGTGGGAACATTGCTCTGCCAAATACAACTCACGGAATTGATATTAATGGACCAATAGGAGGTGTAATAGTTGGAACAAATGGAGATGGTATTAACGACATCGTAGAAGGAAATGTTATTTCTGGAAATGGTGGAGATGGAATTCGAGTAAATGAGTCAGACGGCAATATAATTGCTGGCAACAATATTGGTGTTGGATATGATGATACTACAGTATTAGGCAATGTCCAGAGAGGTATTTTTATTGCACTTTCTAGTTCTGATAATGTAATTGGTTATTCTCCTTCTATGAGTAATAATAATGAAATAGAAGTTGGAAACTTTATTAAGCATAACGGTGATTCTGGAATAGCTATTTCAGGAACAGGTAGTCGTAATAGAATAAGTAGAAATCAGCTTGATAGCAATGGAGGTTTAGGAATTGATTTGGATTATGATCTTGTCACGCCGAATGATAATGGTGATACCGATAATGGCCCAAATGAATTATATAATTTTCCTGTTTTCGAATCAACAAGAATACAAGGTAATAACTTGATTATATGTGGATTTGCACCCTCAGGTGCTGAAATAGAATTCTTTATTAAAGATGGCCAGAGTAATCCAGATCCACTTCCTTCTAGTTATTTTACTAGCTTCGGAGAAGGTTCTGTATATTTATTTACAGCATATGAAAGTGGTGCATTAGATTTAGATAACTCTATTGGTTCGTATGTAGATGATGGAACGGGATCAATAACCACAAATACCCAGAATAGATTCAAATTTTCATTTGATATCACAGGATTAGGAATTTCTGATCCTTCTTTAATTACTGCAACAGCAACAAATAGTAATAACAGTACTTCTGAATTTAGTGGGTGGACGCCATGTGCTTTATTCGAAGTCGATTTGGTAGGTATTGATAATTCAGATTGTCTCAGTAATAATTCTTCAGTAACATTAAATGCGTTTGGTGGTGAGTTACCGTATTTATTTGACATTGGTTCTGGACCACAAACAAGTGGAGTATTTACAGGCTTATCAACTGGAAATTATTCAGTAACAGTTACAGATAATAACAATTGTGAAGCTGAAATTTCATTTTTTATAAGTTGTCCCGTTGAATGTCCAAATACTGATTTTACAGAGTTAATTACTTCTTGCTATAATTTTGGTGGATACCAAGGTGCTTTTGGTGATAATGATGCCATTGCTGGTTTTCCAGCAAATCTTTCGATGGATCCGTCTGTTAACTCTTTAACAGATTTGACGCATTACGCTACTCATAATGATGTGGGGACAGTTTATGGTGTAGCTGTAAGTCAATCAAGAAGAGCAGTTTATACTGCCGCCTACTTAAAGAGACACGCAGGTTTTGGACCTGGAGGGACAGGAGCTATATATTCAATTGACTTAGACCAAAATAGTTCTCCATCGGTTCTTGCTGATTTGAATTCTATCTATGGTCCTGCTACTGCAGGTGTAAATCCTCACGATTTTGATGAATCAGATACTTGCCCTAGTAACTCAGGCGGGAATTCAAACTTTGCTTGCTGGTTCAATGATGTAGATTCATGGACAAAAGTTGGTAGAACAAGTTTAGGTGATATAGATATTTCTGATGATGAACAATATCTTTTCGTTCTAAACTTAGAAGACAGGAGAGTTTATCAAATCGATATAGATAATCCATCTGCTCCTCAGGTTTCTTATGCCTTTCCTCTAGATCAATTGACAGACTTTAATGTCACGCTGAAGCCCCTAGACCCTGTTGTAGATGTTCGACCATTTGCGTTAAAGTATAGAGGTAATAAGCTGTATGTCGGAGCAGTGGACTCTGAAGAAAGTCGCACAGAATGTTGTGCAGCAGGAGGATCAGTTATCTATATCTATTCTCTCGATTTAGATACAGGAGAATGGACCTTAGAACTAGAATCTGATGTACAAAGAGCAAGCTCACCATATATATTTAAATGGGAAACTGAATTCCAAGATGATTACAGAGATGGAAATCGTATTATCGTGTCTGATATTGAGTTTGATGGCGCAGATATGATTATTGGATTAAGAGATTTGTCTGGAGATCTTTTTGGTCTCAATACGGGTAAACCTATAGTTGGAGGTCCGAGCAGTAAATTTTATGATGTTCGCGCTGGAGATATTATTAGGTTTGGATATGACTCCAATACTGGAGAGTACTCATTGGAAGCAAACGCCACAGCGGGATCTCAAACAAGTCAGGGTGTAAATTCTGGCACTGGATGGGAAGATTCGTCTGGGGCAATAGGGAGCTATTATTTTGGAGATTATTTTAATAATGCTCATGCACAAACTGGGTTAGGAGGTCTCTGGCTAGATGATAAAGAAAATAGACTATACTCCACAGTTTTAAATCCGCTTTCTGTTTTCTCTGGTGGCGTAAAATCATTTAGTAATACTACTGGTGCAACAACCGAAGCGTATGCCTTGGTGTCTAATGCTAACGATATTTCTTCATTTGGTAAGACGAATGGATTTGGTGACATAGAGGGCTTTGCATCTTGCGATTTTTGTGAATTTTTTGAAGTTAATGCTGCTGAAGATTCACCGGAGTCATGTGAGGATGAAGCAGATGGAATAGCTTCTGCAAATGCTTTAGGTGGAGAAGAGCCTTATAGTTATTTATGGAGTAATGGGCAGACATCAGATATTGCGACAGGGTTGACAGAAGGAAAATACTATGTAACTGTTACTGATAATTTAAATTGCGAGTATATTGATTCAGTTGATATTACCCTCATTGTTGATGTGACTCCTCCAACTATAACATGTCCGTTAGACATAACAATTGAGTGTACTGAATCTCCAGATATTCCTAATACTGGTGACTTAACTTTAATTTCAGATAATTGCGATCTTGATACGGAATTGGGAGTTTCTCATTTTGATAATTTTACAAGTACTTGCGGTATTAATACGGGTTCCATTAGTCGAAACTTCTTTGTGGAAGATCTTTCTGGAAATATCAGTAATTGTATTCAGACAATAACTATAGAAGATAATGGACAACCATTTATTGCTGTAGAGGCGAGTGATGAGACTGTGGAATGTGATGGTTCAGGTAATACAGCAGCATTAAATGCATGGTTAGCCAATAATGGAGGTGCATTTGCTAGTGATGCTTGTAGTGATGTGACGTGGTCGAATGATCATACGTCATTAAGTGATGAGTGTGCAGCGACAGGAAGTACGACTGTAGTATTTACAGCGACGGATGAGTGTAACAATGCAAGTACAACAGAGGCAACCTTCACGATAGAGGATACAACACAGCCAGATGTTACGACAGATCCAAGTGATTTAAATATTGATTGTGATGCAGTTAATCAAGCATCCCAGATAGCTAGTTGGTTATCTAATAATGGAGGCGGAGTAGCGACAGATGCGTGTGGTGATGTAACATGGACACATAATTATGTGCCAGGGAATCTAAGTGATCTATGTGGGGCGACAGGAGACTTTACTGTACAATTTACAATTACAGATGCTTGTGGTAATACACGAACAAGAACTAGTAATATAAATATAACGGATACCACAGATCCAATGATAGATACAGAGGCGAGTGATGAGACTGTGGAATGTGATGGTTCAGGTAATACAGCAGCATTAAATACGTGGTTAGCGAATCAAGGAGGTGCAGTAGCAAGTGATGTTTGTAGCGATGTGACGTGGACAAACGATCATACAACTTTAAGTGATGAGTGTGGTGCGACAGGAAGTACAACAGTAGTATTTACAGCGACGGATGGATGTGGCAATACAAGTACAACAGAGGCGACCTTTACAATAGAAGATACGACACAGCCAGATGTTACGACAGATCCAAGTGATTTAAATATTGATTGTGATGCAATTAATCAAGCATCCCAGATAGCTAGTTGGTTATCGAATAATGGAGGCGGAGTAGCGACAGATGCGTGCGGGAATGTAACTTGGACACATAATTATGTACCAGGCAATCTAAGTGATCTATGCGGAGCGACAGGAGACTTTACAGTACAATTTACAATTGCAGATGCTTGTGGTAATACACGAACAAGAACTAGTAATATAAATATAACGGATACCACAGATCCGATGATAGATACAGAGGCAAGTGATGAGACTGTGGAATGTGATGGAGCAGGCAATACGGCTGAGCTGCAAGCGTGGTTAGCCAATCAAGGAGGCGCAGTTGCAAGTGATGTTTGTAGCGATGTGACGTGGTCGAATGATCATACTTCATTAAGTGATGAGTGTGGCGCAACAGGAAGTACGACAGTA
>CALBWK010000231.1 GCA_937969415.1 uncultured Saprospiraceae bacterium
CCACCTGACAACTGCGTCGGATAATGCTGCAATCGGTCGCCCAAGCCTACCCTCTCGAGCAATGACTTGGAAGTAGAAAGAGCATTTGACTGCCCCAGAAGCTCTAAAGGAATCATAACATTCTCTAAGGCTGTAAGTGTCGGTATCAATTGAAAATTTTGGAAGACGAAGCCTACCTTTTTATTCCTCAATGCCGCTTTACCATCTTCATCGAGTCCGCTGAGTGACTCCCCGCAGAGGTGGACATCTCCTGAGGTCGGGTTATCTAAGCCTGCACAGAGACCTAGCAAGGTCGTCTTACCTGAACCAGAGGGGCCGATGATAGAGACCATCTCTCCTGCCCTAATATCAAAGTTCACTGCCTTTAGTACCGTAAGATCACGATCTGCACTTCTATAAGTCTTAGTGACACCTGCCACATTGAGGATACTATCCATTTACATCTGTATATGACTCTCGTCAGTTTATTTAATTTTACTCTAAATACATTAGCCTACAATCTATGCAAAAGACCACAGTCTATATAAGTTGCCTACTAATAGCCCTATTGCTAGCAGGCTGCAAAGATAAACAAGCCACACCAACAGAAGTTTTGCCAAAGGAAACAATAAATACTAAGCCAAAGGAAGAGCCGACCAAAGCGTCCAAAAAGACGATACTCTGCTTTGGGAATAGTCTAACAGCAGGTTATGGCTTGGATCCAGAGGAAGCTTGGCCATTTCTCCTACAACAAAGGCTCGACTCCATAGATCAGGCTTACACAGTTGTGAATGCAGGTCTGAGTGGAGAGACGACTTCAGGTGGAATGAACCGTCTGGACTGGGTCATCAAGCAACCTGTTGATATCTTTGTCTTAGAATTGGGCGCCAATGATATGCTGAGAGGACTAGATGTTGATCTGACCAAAGCCAATCTAGAAACTATCATCGTCAATGTCACCAAGAAGTATCCAGAGGTCAAAATTGTCTTAGCGGGTATGTTGGCGCCTCCTAATATGGGAGGCGATTACGAAAAGAAATTTAACCGCATCTTCTCAGATCTGGCGATGAAATACAAAGCTGTTCTCATCCCTTTCCTACTCGATGAGGTAGCCGGTAAGCCAGAACTCAATCTGCCTGACGGCAAGCATCCAAATGTCGCAGGGCAGAAAGTTGTATTGGAAAATGTATGGGCTGCACTAGCGCCATTATTCTAAAAAAGTCAGGTTATCAATTCAGCTAAAAGCAGTACTTCTTACGGGTCACTATTAAGTCTTAATCTAGCATTCTTGCTGATCAGTACTTCTGGTGTATTTGGCAGGACGATGGAGATGGAGCCGGAGGTCGCTATCTTTTGGAGAAGTCTATTTGCAGCCATTGTGTTGGGCTTATTCCTCAAGCTGACCAAGAGAGATTTTCCGCTTAGAAGCCGACAAGACTACAATCTGATTATGCTCGGCGGTGGGCTGATGGCTTTGCATTGGGTTACCTATTTCTACTCGCTAGATCTTTCCAATGTTGCCATTGCGATCATTACACTACATACCTATCCCGCGATGACCGTACTCTTGGAACCTATACTGTTAAAGACACGGTTCCAGGTTTTTCATCTTCTGCTAGCAGCGCTTGTGATTACAGGTGTATGGATTATGACTCCAGAAATAAAGACAGACGATGATACTGTTACAGCAATTGGGTTTGGTTTGTTTTCTGCCTTTGCCTATGCGATAAGGAATATCGTCACCAGAAAGGTGATGCCTCATTACCACGGGACTACGATGATGTTTTATCAGCTCTGCATCATGGCGCTGATGCTTTGTCCTTTTCTCTATTTTAAATCTAGTGCACCTTTATTGACCGATGATGGGCCAGAGATGCTAGGCTTGGTATTTCTAACAACTTGCATCGGGCATACCCTTTTGGTTATCAACCTAAAGCGTTATAAGGCAGTGACAGTAGCGTTGCTGAGTAGTATCATCCCTATCTATGGCATACTGTGGCCTTATCTATTTTTGGGAGAGCAGCCAGACTCAAAGACGCTAATAGGTGGAGCCTTTATCTTGGCCACTTTTGGGATGGCTGCGTATAAGGCTAGTATGACTAAAAACAAGGAATCTAGTGATGCCTAGCAAAAGCCTAATAAGAGGTAACTACTAAGCCCATTCGATATCAAAATGACCTTCTGATCTGGTCAATTTAATGAGCTCTTTGAGTGGATGGATACTTGTCAATTTGAGCAGCATATCCACATTCTTATGATCGCAACGCATACGGGTCTGATACAAGGTGTTAAGCCCAGTGGTATCGACATCAGTAACTTGTGTGAGATCTATGACCAGTTTGTCGTCAGAAGAGACTTGGTCATTAATGGTCGCCTTGAGATCCAAAGCGGCTAGAGATACAAGAGCGCCTTTGAGAGAAACAAGCATATTCCTCCCTTCCCTCTTGCAAAGGACAGATAGATTTTTCATCAGGTTGGTTGGTTGATGAACAGATAAAATGAACGTAGATCAAAGTGCAATAAACTTGCCAAGCTGCAAGAATTCTGCCCCTCAGAGACTAAAACAGATAGGTGTGGTAATAAAGGCTACCTTTGCGCCCTCTTCGATGACCTATAAACTTACTTGCCTTTGTCTACATTCAAAGATCTGGGACTCTCAGATGAGATTCTGAAAGCACTCGACGAACTGGGTTTTGAGACCCCTACCAATATCCAAGAAGACGCCATCCCGCGACTTCTTCAAGAAGATAAAGACCTTATAGGCATCGCCCAGACAGGTACTGGTAAGACTGCTGCCTTTGGCTTACCGCTCCTAGATAGACTAGATCCCGACTTCAAGAAAACACAAGGGCTGATCCTAGCGCCTACACGTGAACTGGGCAAGCAGATAGCAGAACAACTGGCCCTCTTCTCTAAGCATCAAGAGCGCATCAGCGTCCTACCCGTCTATGGAGGAGCAGCCATTTTTAACCAAATCAAGGCCCTCAAGAAGACACAACACGTCATCATTGCTACCCCTGGTAGACTGATAGACTTGATTAAGAGAAAGGCAGTTGACCTGACTTCTCTTTCTTTTCTGATTCTCGACGAAGCGGATGAGATGCTCAATATGGGCTTCAAAGATGAGCTGGATGAAATCCTGGCTTATACGCCTGAAGATAAATTGACTTGGTTGTTTAGTGCCACGATGCCGGGCTTTATCAAGAACATCGTCAAGAAGTATATGGACGATCCCATCGAGATAAAAGTCGATGCGAAAAACGAAGTCAACAAAAACATAGAACACCTCTATGTCACGGTCAGAGGCAGAGATAAAAAAGAGGCACTCACTCGCTTCTTAGACCTACACGGCAATATGCGTGGAGTCGTCTTTTGTAGAACTAAGAGAGATACTCAAGAGCTCGCCGAGCACCTTATGAAAAAGAACTACAAGGCGGATGCCTTACATGGTGACTTATCGCAAGCTCAGAGAGACAGGGTGATGAAGCGCTTTAAGAAGCACGACCTCCAAGTTCTGATCGCCACTGATGTTGCAGCGAGAGGGATAGATGTCAATGACTTGACCCACGTATTTCACTATACCCTTCCGGATGACAATGCCTACTATACACACAGGAGTGGGCGGACCGCAAGAGCAGGTAAGGAGGGTACTTCTATTGCCTTTGTGGGCAAGAAAGAGAAATATCGTATCAGCAGACTGGAGCGCAGCTTGGGTATTAACTTCGAAGCAGTCCAGATTCCAGATGTAGAGGCCATTGCAGAGATACGGACAAGAAACTGGGTGATGACAGTCCTTGATACCAAGACCAAAGGCAAAATCAGTCCCGAGCTCTTAGAGGAAGCCATTTTACTTTTTGGCCTCTTATCTAAAGAAGAGCTTATCGCGAAGTTGCTCACCCGAGAAATAGAGTCTCTCAATCTCGGAGCGACTAAGGACCTCAATGATAATAGCCCGGACGAAGATGATGGCTACCGAGGAGGTGGCAGAGGTCGTGGTCGTGATAGAGGTAGAAATCGCGGTGGAAGAAGCAGAGATAGGCGTAGTGGCTCGAAGTCTAGCCGTCACAAAGGCAGCTACAAAAAAGACAGAGACAAGGATAAGGACAAAGACACCAAGGAGAGATTTGAGAAAGGCCGTTTCAAGAAGAAGGACAAGGACAGCAAAGGCAAGGAAAAGAAGAAAAAGGATAGAGGACCTAAAAAGGCGAGATTTAGAGATAAGACTAAGCCAAAAAAATAGACCCCACCGAGAGGGTGAGGTCTATATATACCTTAGAAAAAAATATTCTTAATTCCTACAAGTGAATCCTAGTAATTCTAGCTCTGCTACTTTTTCAGCAACAGTTGCATCGTCACCTAATAAAGCCAAAGCAGCTTCTCCTGCACCACAAGATGTAGTACCTCCTACTGAAGTTTCAGTTCCATCTTCGCAAATTGTGTAATCACAATCTGAAAGTAAAGGCACTTCAAGAGTACATACCATACATCCTGAAGCTACTTCATCTTCATCGTCTCCACAAGAAACAACTGTGATAGAAAGTGCTAAAAGAAGGAATAAAAATAAATTTTGAATTTTCATAAC
>CALBWK010000232.1 GCA_937969415.1 uncultured Saprospiraceae bacterium
GCAACTCGCTGAAGACGCCAGATTTTAGTCTCTCTTTTACAGCGCACTTGGGCTCGTTTCTGTGGGTGCAGTCTGGAAATTTGCAATCGGCCGAAGCTTCAAAAAACTCTCTAAAATTATGGGCGACGTCTTGTACTTCGAGATAGTTATAGGAGAGAGTCTTGATGCCGGGGGTGTCGATAATTTTTGTGCCCTTGCCGAGGTCAAACATTTCAGCGAAGGTTGTTGTGTGCTGGCCCTTGCCCATGTAGTCGGAGATAACGCCTACTTTAAGATTAAGGTCTGGCGCTAGTCCGTTGATGACACTAGATTTTCCTACACCTGACTGCCCGCTGAATAGTGTCGTCTTTCCATCAATAAGTGTCTCTAATTGTTTGAAGCCTTTATGTTCTTTTGCTGAGATAAGATAGCATTTGTAGCCGATGTTTTCGTAGATGTCTTTGAGGTACTCGTAAGTGGCGAGATCATCATCCGTATAGACGTCTCCTTTGTTGAAAAAAATATGCACCGGAATATCAAATGGTTCCGTCATTAAAATAAATCTATCGATAAAGCCTTGCTTCAACTTGGGTTGTCGGATGGTAACGATAAGAACCGCCTGTTCTATGTTGGCAGCAAGTATGTGGAGGTAATGTTTTTTTCTCGGAGATTGTCTGATGATATAATTGGTTCTATCTAAGATTTCTTTGATAGTAGCGGTATCGGCATTGGGTTCCATTTCGATGGCTACTCTGTCACCTACAGCAAGGGGGTTAGTGACTTTCATTGTGCCGAGACGCAGTTTGCCTACTGTCCTGCACTTAATAATGTCATCTCCTACTTGTACTTCATACCAGCTGCCTGTGGAGCGCATAACTAGACCTTCCATCATTGCGACAAGATTTTATTGTATTTCTTAACGACTTGGGTTAATGCAGGTATGAGAGTTGGTTCTTTTTCTAGAATGTTGCCAACAACAATGAGATCTGCACCAGCTGCAAGAGCCGTGTCAGCGTCTTTAGTAGTTCTGAGGCCACCACCTACGATGAGCGGAATAGTGAGTGCCTCTGAAACTTGTGAGATTATGGCGTTGTGTACAGGATTTTTTGCTCCACTGCCTGCTTCGAGATAGATCAATTGCATACCAAGGTATTGCCCAGCGAGGGCGGTATTGGTTATAGCTTCTGGATCGGTTTGTGAGAGGGGTAGGGTCTTACTTATTTTGGCTACTGTGGTTTCGTTGCCGCCATCGATAAGTAGGTAGCCGGTAGGGATAATTTCTAGGTTGCATTGGCGTAGGGTAGGCACACTTTCTACCTGCTTTCCGATGAGTAACTCTGCATTTCTACCGGACAGCAGGGATAGAAAAAGTAAGGCGTCTGCTCTATCGTTGATTTGCTCTGGGCTACCAGGAAATATAAGACAAGGTATAGTAGAGAATTCATTAATGAGCTTAAGACATTCTTCCATCTGAGACGCAGTGGCGGTACTTCCACCGACAAAAAGATAGTCCACAACTGACCGCTCAGCTAGACTCAGTACTTGTATCAATTGGGAGCCTTGGGTTACCTCAGGGTCTATCAAGACAGCGATGGCTTTTTGTCCAGCTGCTTTTTTGTTAGTGATATCTATATATATACCCAGTTGTTGTCTTTTGTGTACAGACACTAAAAGTATATAATAATCGGTTATTCTATATTTGAAGATATAAAGAACCTTATGAACTTTAAGTTAAGCCTTGCCTTCTTCAGCCTATTAACCAATTTGCTCCTTTGCCTTACGGCAGTTGCCCAGACACCTGTTGTCAAGTTGAGCGAAGAGTTTAAATTGGATCGCAACAAGTTTTTTGAGGGGCACTTAGATTCTGACTCCGAGGGACACTATTTGTATTATTATCAGGAATCACGTGATCCTCGATATAAGACTGCTGTCGTCGTATCGAAGTTTGATAAATCTCTTAATGAAATATGGAGTTATGACTACTATCCCGATGAGAGACGTACGAGTACTTATGGGTTAAAGACGGTCAATAATAAATTTCTATGGTTGTTTGCAGAAGAGCCGGGCAGAACTGAGCGAGATTATTTCTTGGTGGCTATAGATAAGAATGGTGATTTGGGTAAGAGAGTCAAGGTCAATTCTATAGAGTTTAAGACACGAGGAGATGAGCCACGAGTGGATTGGTCGGTTTCTGAGGATTCTACAATGGTGGCTGTTGTGCAATTATTAGATCGTAACAGTCGAGATGTCGATTTTGAGTATGATGTGACGGTCTTGGACGATGAATTGAAGGTGTTATGGAGCAACAGTATCTGGCTGAAAAAGAAGTCTCAAGAACAGATTGAAGTAATTTCATCTGTCTTGGGTAATGACGGTGCCTTCTATTCTCTTGTCAAAGAATATGAAGATAGAAATGCGAAGGAAGTGAAACGAAAGAAAACCCGTAAGGGACGGAAAAAAGTACCCGCCTATGATTTAAAAATATACAAGTTGGGTGAGGGGATGACTAAGCCGGAAATATTAACACTTAATCTTAAAGACAAATTTGCCAAAGGTGCTTCTCTGGCTGTAGGAGAGGATGGAACAATTACTTGTGTTGGAATGTATGGAAATGATAGAAGAGGCAATATCAATGGTGTCTTTTATCAAAGTCTTGATTCGGCAGGACAGGTAATGAATACCTATCAAAAAGAATTTTCTGCTAGAGATTTAGATTTCTTGGGGAATAGAAATTCTGATGAAGAGCGCGATGGCTCTGGCAGTATAGAGGGGGTGTTTAGATTTGGTGATCAATTAACTCAGACAGATGGATCGACCGTCATTACTGCAGAACATAATTATGAAGTAACTACGCAAGATGCCAATGGATTTTGGAGGACTACATATCACAGTAGAGATGTTATAATTATACATTTTGAGGCAGATGGCAAAGTGCGCGGTATTAATCTAATCCCTAAGAGACAATCTAGTACAACAAATACATTTCTGTCGCACGCTGGAGTAGCCCTGGATGATCAGCCTGCATACTTTATTTATAACGATCATAAGGATAATATTGATCGACCAATTGATAAGCGACCTCGTCGGATGAGGAGTGCTAGCAATGGTATGACGACCTTAGCTTATATAGATGGTTCAGGTGACCTACAGCGAGAGGTTCTTCTCGATAACAGAAAGTTGCGATCTCTTATTTTGCCATATACCTGTAAGCGTATCGACGAGAATAGTTTTTTCTTTATCGCAATGAAACCTAAGTTTCTTTCTAGGCCAGCCTTTATAATGGGTACTGCGGAGTTTTAGAATTCCAGCTCCACTTGATTCCGTAAGAGATCATCAAAGACTTCTCTTTTTCTGATCAGGTGATCTTGTCCATTATAGATGAGGACTTCTGCTGGTCGATACCGTGAGTTGTAGTTAGAACTCATAGAGTAACAATAAGCTCCAGCATTCATCATAGCCAAGACATCGCCTTCTTGGATTTCATTAATTTTTCTATTGATGCCAAAAGTATCTGTCTCGCAGATATATCCGACAACAGTATAGATACGACTCTTGCCTTCTGGCCTAGAGACATTAATCATCTTGTGATAAGAGTCATAGAACATCGGTCTGATCAGATGGTTGAGACCACTATCCACTCCCGCAAAAATAGTTGAGGTAGTTTGCTTGATGACATTCACCTTAGTCAGGAAGGTCCCAGACTCACTCACCAAGTATTTTCCCGGTTCAAATTTTAGTGTGAGCTCCTTGCCATAGCTCTTACAGAATTCTTTGAATCTCTCACCTATCTTCTCACCGAGGTCTTCGATATCGGTTTCGATATCATTTTCCTTATAAGGGACCTTGAATCCAGAACCAAAGTCTACATACTCTAGATCTGGAAAAGAGGAGGCTGTACCCAATAAAATTTCTGCACCTCTGAGGAATACTTCAGCATCTAGTATCTCCGATCCGGTATGCATATGCAGGCCCTCGACCTTGATACCTGTCGCTTTTATAATCCGCTCTACGAGTGGGAGCTGATGAAATGAAATGCCAAACTTAGAGTCAATATGACCCGTTGATATTTTAGAATTCCCGCCCGCCATTATATGTGGATTGATCCTCAGGCACAGCGGATAACCTTCAAAATGCTGCCCAAACTGCTCTAGCATAGAGATGTTGTCCACATTGACCTTAACACCAAGACCAACGACTTCAGTCATTTCTTCTATAGAAACACAATTCGGTGTGTAGAGGATTTCATTTGGATCAAAGCCAGCCCGCAAACCCAACTTTACTTCCTGAACGGATACGGCATCTAGCCCAGCGCCCAAGCTCTTGATCAAACGTAAGATGTTGATATTAGTAAGTGCTTTGCAAGCATAGTTAAACTTAACAGGAATACCTTCAAAGGCAGAGTGTAGCCTATTGTATTGTTTCTTAATTATGTCAAAATCGTAGACATAGACAGGGCAGCCATACTTTTCGGCTATAGAAAGTGTATCTACACCTCCTGAGTATTGATAGGTTCCATCAATAAGTTGCATAGGTAATTGATCAGGTCAACAATGGAAGCAAAGGTAGTATTTCATAAGTACTATGGTCTACTGTAAGTCAATAAAGTAAGTATAGTTCTTATCTAGATTTTGAAAAAATATGCAGCTATATAGAGAAGATATCGACCCCTTGACTTTTACAGCTTGGTGGGATGGTCGATACGGAGGTCAAGAAGCGCAGCAAGGCGTCTATGTGTATGTGATATTGTTGAGAGGTGAGAGTGCAGAAGTGGTGACTGGGACAGTTGCTTTTTTAAAATAGGCTAGTAACACAAACTTTGATTAAACCTGAAAAATTTAGGCTTAATCAAAGTGCAATATTTCTAATCATATTCTAGAACCAATTCTGTGTCTTCTTGAAGTAAAAATGTGCCGAGGTTCTGCCTTTCTTGAGTACCTATTGTATAGTCTATTTTAAGACTGATGTTTTCTGGAAGCTTCTTATTGGTAAGAATCGGCTTCTCTGTTGATGTGCCAAAGTTGCCCCAAGAGTGATCTACTTCGTCAATAGTCCAACCGTAATGGACGGTTATATTATCTATAACTGATGTATCTCTTTCAATTAGTCTGATGGATACGTCAACACACCTGTAGAGATATATTGGAGAGTTTGATCTCTGACTCAAATGGCTGCTGCCATAATCAGAATGCGAAGCTCCATCTAGTCTAATTAAGTTGTCTGTGAATGCGCAGCCATTGGCTTCATATGCGAACTCCCCATTCTGATCGCTAATGACAACCGGTTGGTCAGGACTTCCGAAAGTATTATCCCTTAGATCAATAAGGGCATCCGAAACTGGCTCTTTGGTGTAGTAATCTAATACTTGGCCAGAGATAGTTTGACTCTTAGGATTGTTGCATTCGACCAAATCTATCTCATTGTAAGCACAACTAAAAGTTGTTAGGATAACGAGTAATGTTGTTAGTACGATAATGTGTTTCATAAGTTTCGCTGTTTATAAAATCAAAGGTATGAGGGACAACTCCTTTGTTTGTTTACGTTTCGTAAACAAGAAAATTTGTTTCTTATGATTTGTGAACTGGCTTTGGTGGTCTTTGGTATTTTACGAAATACCAGTAAGTGGGAGATTGACTGTTGTAATTTTACTAATTAGTATTTTCTGAGGTGGTCTACATTTTTGCCCACCCACTTCTTAGCTTTTCTTCGAAGTGTAAAAAAGCTATGTTTAAAAAGTGTTATTACGAAAGTCGGTGAGAAAGCGGTTATGAAGATGATTACGAAGGCGATATTCTAATTCCTAGAAAGGATCTAAAAGCATTTTGATCCCCCGTAGGGTACCTCTTTTAAATTAAAAAAGCTCCAACTAATTGATAATCAATTAATTAGAGCTAATTTAAGTTGACCCACTAGGACTCCAATATTTTATTTGCTCTATTAAAGAATGCATATATAAAGCTATATATATTGAGATTTGTACTGTTGTTGTATAAAACCTTAT
>CALBWK010000233.1 GCA_937969415.1 uncultured Saprospiraceae bacterium
CTGCTTCGGTTACATACGCAATTTAATAAGCCAAATTAAAAATATCACAAAAAGTAGAAGTGTTGTCAAGCTCAACACAGAAGCTTTCTTTTTGGTTAGCCCAAAAAATACCGAAAAAGCTTGCATATCTTTTACAAAATCTATGGTCGCATCTTCAATTATTTTAAATAAGATATAACCCAAGATTATCGTTCCTGTAGCTATTCCAAACCAACTCATCTGTCCTAGATCCGTCCACATAGAGTAGCTGATGAAACTAAAAAGCAAAACACCGAGGATGTGTAAGAGATACCGACTGCTGATACGCAAACACTCTACACCAAGGCTAGTTAGTTTATCAAAGCCTTCTTTTGATTGTTTATACAGCGTCCCTCTTTCCTTCTGAGCAATATTGCGTCTCGTACGCAAGCTCACCTTAGGCGGGACCATAGTCGTGAAGCTCCCAGACACATACGATTCAGTACTGAAACTCTCTCTTGATTCTCTTTGCTGCTTCATCGCCTGCCAACGCATCAAATCATAGCGCGCTCTACCCTTCTTATCGCTAAGTACATTGTAGGCCTCCGTTATTTCTATAAACTTGGCGGGTGCATCTGCATCACTGTTTTTATCAGGATGAAACTTAGTGGCCAGCTTGCGATAACTCTTTTTGATATCGGCTTTTGTTGCCTTAGTGTCTAGTCCCAGTAATGCGTAGTAATTCTTCATCGCTTGTAACGTAAAGTTACAATATGAATCGAGTCTCCGTTTTTCCAAAACAACAATTTTTCGTAAAATGCAGTATGCAATACGAAACGGAGAGACTCCTACTCAAGCCTACCTCTACAGCAGATGCCGACTATATACTGGCCGTAATGAATACACCTAAGTGGCTCAAGTATATCGGAGATAGAAAAGTGTATAGCCGAGAAGCAGCAGAGCAATACATTAAGGATAAAATGTTACCCCAATACAACAGGCTCGGTTTCAGCAACAATACTGTCATCAGAAAATCTGATGGAGTCAAGATGGGCAGTTGTGGGCTCTATGATCGCGAAGGTCTCGAAGGCGTAGATATCGGCTTTGCTTTTCTTCCAGAATACGAAGGGCAGGGCTATGCCTATGAAGCAGCCCAAAAAATAATTTCCCTTGCTAGAACAGATTGGAACATTCAAAAAATATCTGCCATCACAACAAAAGATAATCTTCCTTCGCAAAGACTGTTAGAAAAATTAGGGTTGCAATCCCAAGGGGTGACAAAGCTGCCTGGAGATGCTGAAGAGTTGCTATTGTACGAACTCCATCTCAGCTCCAATGAAGTCAAGTAATTAGCTTTATCTAACTTAGATGGATGGTAAGCAAAATTCTCGCCCTCATACCTCTTCTAGTTTTAATCTGTATAAGCAGAACAGAGCTTACTGCACAAAAATTGGCGACTACTGACGAGTTACCCACATATACCTTAGACATCAAGAAAGAAGCTATTCTAGCAGGCGGTGGACTTTTTACTACACTCTTAGGACAATGGATGGTTTCAAGGCAATCACCACCCTCCCTAGCAGAAATTGCTCTACTCGATGCTGATCGGCTATGGGCTATCGACAGACCCGCAATCAACAACTTTAGCACCTCAGCAGAGATATCATCTGACGTATTTCTTTATGCCGCAGTTGCTGTCCCATTTACCTTATATGCCTTTGATGCTTCGAAAGGCGAAGAGCTCGCCATCGCGACGATGCTTGCAGAAACCGCCCTCATCAGCCAAGGGATCACCAGTATATTAAAGGCTAGCACCAATCGCTATAGACCTTATAATTATAATCCAGCAGTCAGCGATGCTGTCAAACTCGGCAAAACTTCCAAG
Organism: uncultured Saprospiraceae bacterium; assembly: GCA_937969415.1. Classification (GTDB taxonomy): domain Bacteria; phylum Bacteroidota; class Bacteroidia; order Chitinophagales; family Saprospiraceae; genus RFSX01. The sequence continues at coordinate 1,844 of CALBWK010000233.1, forward strand.
GAGTCTTTTCTTTCGGGTCACGCTTCCTTTTCCGCCGCATTGACCTTTTTTTCTGCAACTGTATTAACAGATTTGCACCCCCATTGGACGTACAAGAAACATCTCACTTGGGGTACTGCAATTGCTCTTCCTGCTGCCATAAGTTATATGAGATACGCCTCGGGCAAACACTTCCCCACAGATCTATTGACAGGTTATGCACTTGGTGCAGCAGTAGGTATGATAGTGCCACGACTGCATCGATCAGAGGGCTTTGAGCTACACGTAGGCGTCAATAGTCTATACTTAAGGAAAACCTTTTAACCGAGTCACGGACCAGCGTATTACATAATACCCTCTGCTAGCCATTCTGAAAGTGTTGAATTTTCTTACCTTGTCAGTGTTCCTTACTTGAATACTATGAAAAAAATCCCTTTACATTGGAAAATCCTTGGTGGTATGGCGCTAGGCCTTATCATTGGACTTATCGCCTCTCAGTCAGGGGCAGGAGTAGGCTTTGTCAAAAACTGGATCAAGCCCTTTGGTACAATATTTATCAATCTCCTCAAGCTTATCGCCATTCCATTGATTATCGCCTCCCTTATCAAAGGCATAGCGGATCTAAAGGATATCTCTAAATTTTCGAGTCTGGGCATCAGAACGATAGCCATCTATATGCTTACGACCTTGATTGCATTGTCGATAGGTCTAGCGGTCGTGTATATGATTAACCCCGGTAACAGCATTTCAGCGGAGACCCTCGCAGAACTTGTCGCTGACAATAACGAAAAAGCCAACTCTAGGATAGCATCTGCTGCCAACCAGCAAAGCCAATCACCTTTGAGCTTTCTCGTCAATATGGTGCCGAGCAACATTTTTGAAGCAGCCTCTAACAATAGAAATATGCTTCAGGTCATCTTTTTTGTGATTTTCTTTGGCATCAGTCTCTTGCTTATTCCAGAGGAAAAGGCACGACCACTCAAAGACTTCTTTGATAGTCTCAATGATGTCATCCTCAAGATGGTCGATATCATTATGCTCTATGCACCTGTAGGCGTACTTGCGCTGATGGCAGCCCTAGTTGTAGAAACAACCAATCCAGATTTGTTTGTTGCTCTCGCAAAATATGCAATGGCCGTCGTTATAGGCTTGCTCTTGATGATGGCTTTCTATGCTCTTGTCATATCTCTGTATGTAGGTAAGTCACCGATGACTTTCTTTAAGGGTATCGGGCCGGCACAACTTGTTGCTTTTTCTACGAGTTCGAGCGCAGCCACTTTGCCTGTCACAATGGAGCGGGTAGAAGAGCATCTTGGTGTAGAAAAGGAAGTCGTCAGTTTTGTCTGTCCAGTAGGTGCAACGATCAATATGGATGGCACTTCCCTTTATCAAGCTGTTGCGACAGTTTTTATTTGTCAAGCCTTTAATTTTGATCTGACTTGGGGAGCACTACTCACAATTCTATTTACGGCTTTGCTGGCTTCAATAGGGACAGCTGCTGTGCCTGGAGCAGGTGTGGTGATGTTGATCATTGTATTGGAATCGGTCAACTTCCCATCGGAATACTTGGCGCTGGGTATAGCGATGATACTAGCCGTGGATAGACCTCTAGATATGATCAGAACGACAGTCAATATCACAGGGGATGCGTCCGTCTCGATGATCGTCGCTAAGCAACTCGGTAAGTTGAAAAATCCAAATCCAAAAAACTGGGACGACAACAAAGAGCATTTTTAAACAGTCCTTTTAAGTAGAATAGTGAATTTATCTCAAGCCATACTCGACCGCTCCGGCGGACAATGTGAATTGTGTTCTAGCTCAGAACCACTCGAAGAGCATCTTGTCGCACCAAAAACTGAAGAAGCAGAAATTGCTGTCTGCCACAAATGTCTTTCTGAAATAACCAAGGACGAAGCGCTCGACACAGATCATTGGCGCTGCCTCAATGAAGCAATGTGGAGCGAGGTGCCCGCCGTAAAAGTAATCGCCTATAGATTGCTCACTAAGCTATCGGCAAACGACTGGGCAATGGATTTGAAAAATATGATATACCTGGAGGAAGAATTGCAGGAGTGGGCAGAAAATACTGGAGACACAAAAGTCATCCACAAAGATGCCAATGGACATATACTCTCTGCTGGCGACTCTGTTGTATTGATCAAAGATCTCAATGTAAAAGGCGCTAATTTTACGGCTAAACGTGGTACAGCTGTACGTCGCATACGCTTAGTTCCAGACAACGCCAATCACATAGAAGGCAAAGTCGAAGGGCAGCAGATTGTTATCCTCACGCAGTATGTGAAAAAATCCTAATCGAAAACCTAGGCTGTCTTTTAGTATCCTTTCTATTTTATCGCAACTGTTCCCGAAAATAAAGGTAACACCAGTAAAGGTCCTGTATCAACCGTAGGTCTAAATAGCGCAACAGTCAAAAAATTATTTTTACTCCTAGAGAATATTCTAAGCCCCGCAGAAAGTATTGCGACACTATCATCTCCGGTAGCTACAATTACATTCTCTGATATAAAACTCAGTCTATCGCTAATTCTAGCCATACCAGAAATTGTAATTGGCACTATAGACGTTTCGAATCCACTCTGAAAATCATAGCCAAAGCCTGCACCGATTGTCACATTCTTTTCGTGACTCCCAAAAGTCAATGCACCTTGCAAAACACCCGCTGTAAACGAATCACCATCAATAGTATAACTTAAGATGGAAGTACTTAAACTCCCTGCCCCTTTTTCGAAAGGGAAATGAACCTTAGGCGTAACAAACAAACCTGGCAACTGACCAAAAAACAACAGTGGCACTAACTCAACTCCACCAGTAATAGAAAAATTGTCAGAAACACCATAGGTATAACTGTTGAAAAAGAGTGCGACATTTTCATAATAGGATTGTCCCTTTCTTAATCCAAAAGCACTTTGAGACAACAAATAGTGAGAACCAGAATATTCTCCACTAAGCTCGATATTGTCCCTAATATAGTCGAGTTTGGCGATATTAATCTTTCCGATTTTCATTTCACCCATACTGGTTTGTAATACTATATGGGTATCATCTTGTCTCAGGAGTAGACCATTAATTTTATCTCCAGCGTGAGTTTCTATTTGGACCAAAGGTGACAAACCAGCTACTTCTTGCTGTCCACAAAGAACCAAAGAATAAAAAGATAAGCACAGAAAGATGAATAATTTTTGCATTGTTCTATTTTTCGATTTATGAACTACAAAATAATGTGTTCTTGTAACTTTAGCCATTACAAAATTAGCTATGCGCCAAACAAGCCTTGTTTTAACAGTTATTCTAACTTTCTTTTTGCTATCGTGCAGCCACAAAATCCAACCGCCCACCTTAATCGCTGAGGCCTGGAATGTAGGACTTCTAATTATGGATGGCGTCTACAATACAGAGCTCACAGCCCCAATGGATATTTTTCAGCACACACAATATCGAGAAGGCATCAGACAGATGAATGTATTTACAGTTGCGAAAAGCAAAGCTCCAGTCCGATCTTTTGAAGGATTATATATGCTTCCAGATTACACTTACTCCACGGCACCTCCTATAGACATTTTGGTCGTTCCGAGTGCAGAACATCATCTCGATACTGACCTAGAAGACACAGAAATGATATCGTGGGTCAAGAGGATTGCAGCTAGTGCTACTTATGTTACCTCTCATTGTGATGGAGCTTTCGTGTTAGCCAAAGCAGGCTTACTCGACAACTCGGCCTCTACGACTTTCCCTTCGGATATCGATCACTACAAGGAAATGTTTCCACATCTGGAGGTGATCAGTGAGGTGATCTTTGTGCACGACGGCAAATACATTACCTCAGCTGGAGGAGCAAGATCTTTTGATGCAGCGCTATATCTCTGTGAGCATCTATATGGTAAAGAAATAGCAGAGCGCCTAGCGGGTGGATTGGTCATAGATTGGGATTTATCCTCTGTTCCACATCTTATTAAGTAAAACCTTTACGATTCAAGGCATTTTCCTAACTTAGTAGAAAGCGAGGACTTATGAAAACAACACTTATCCTACTTTCTTTCTTTTTCTTAAGTAGCTACACTGTGAAGGGTCAGTTACATTATGGGGCTGGAGGTCAGTTCAATCTTAATGAGGCTGCTGTGGGTATACAAGGGAAACTATTCTATGAAATAGATGAAACCTATAGAGCTTCTGGCACTTTCACCTTACACTTTGACAATCTACTCAACTGGACCATCGATATAGATGGCCATTATAAAGTGCTCGAACTCTTTGATGATTTTAATTTTGCACCTATCGCTGGACTTGCTGTAACTGATACCGATGCAGGCAACAGGATAGGTCTTAATCTGGGTGCTTTTATGGACTTAGAAATCAATGATAGATTCTTTTACCTCGAACCCAAATTCACCTTTAGAAATGGAACTGCACTCATCTTTTCTGGAGGAGTCTACTTTTAATATGGCGTAACCTAAGTAAGGGTAAACGACGAATTGTAACCCTCTCACTCCTTCTTTCATATATTAAGTATGAATAATATGTACTTTTGGAGGCATACTTCAGATTATGAAAAATATTATCCAAGTCGCTCTACTCCTTCTTGTCAGCACAGTTGCCTCGACACAGTCAGGGCTTAATATCTATGCTGGGATATCTAATGCTACTAGCAGAGATGCTCTCATTACTCCAGAAGGCACCTCTCTCCCCGGATATGTGATAGGCGCAGATGCGAGACTCAATGCTGACGATATGTACTTTATGATCGGCGGACAATATCACCAGATTGATTTCCTAGCACAAGAAGAGAAGTCCTTTTTCAGCGTAGATGAGAAAATGGTATGGCTCAAACTTCGTGTTGGCCTCGGCTATAATCTAGCACACATAGGAGAAAAAATAACGATTAGGGCTAAGACTCTAGGCTCGCTTAATCTCATTTCATCTACACCAGATCTAGAATCAGCTCCCTATAGTGGGACACCTTATAATTCTGGAACTGCAGGAGGTGTCTTAGGTCTAGGTGTGGATGTGTATGGGTTAACCTTCGAAGTAGAATATGAGAGAGGTTTCTTCAATGCCGTTAATAAAGTAGACAGTACACAATATGACTTTCTTGTAGTGACACTTGGCTATTTTTTCTAAAAAGTCCTGCCAAGTCTATTCGACTACAGTCTCTACTATCTCCCCTCTTACGTGACCCGAGTCATCTATCTCTACAAGATGAACGGGTCTAGAAATGTTGATTAACTCAGTCTCCAGAGGCAAGACTACCTTAATATAGTTATCCGTATAACCCGTCATCATACCTTCTTGCTTAGACAGTTCAAATAATACGGGTCTAGTCTCTCCCAAATGTGCTCTATAAAATGCACTTCTCTTCTTATCACTAAGATCCCGAAGGATACGATTACGCCTTCTCCTTTCTGAGACAGGTACTTTTCCTTCCATATCCCACGCTGCAGTATTCTCTCGTTCCGAATAAGTAAAAACGTGTAAGTAGGACACATCAAGGCTCTCCAGAAAATCAAAAGTCTCTTGAAAATGGGCCTCCGTTTCTCCTGGAAAACCAACAATGACATCTACACCGATACAGCAAGAGGGCATCAACAACTTGATAAAATCAATACGATCTTTATATAGTTCTGTTTTGTAACGTCTACGCATCAATTTCAAAATGGCATCACTACCCGACTGTAAGGGCATATGAAAATGTGGTAGAAATTTCTTAGATCGACTTACTGTGTGTATAATTTCTTCCGTACAGAGATTAGGTTCTATAGATGAGATTCGAAATCTCTCTACGGGCACTTGTTCATCTAGGGCCGTGATAAGACCTGAGAAATACTCTTTCCTGCGAAAGCGAGTAGTGCCATTGGCTGCTAGGTAAGGTTGCTTGCCGAAATCCCCAATATTGACACCTGTCAATACAATCTCCCGCAAGCCCAGCTCGGCAACTTTTTGTGCATCCTTCACTACATTCTCTATTGTATTGCTCCGACTGTTGCCTCGTGCATTAGGGATAGTACAGAAAGCACACTTATAATCACAGCCATCTTGTACTTTCAGAAATGAACGTGTCCTATCCCCAAAAGAAAAGGCTTGCTCAAAGCTGTTGGCGTGGTGTACCTCAGTCGCGTGGACTTCTGCTTTACCTGTACTCTTAGAGATGCCATCTACAAAATCTAAAACCTGAAATTTTTCTGAAGCACCAAGTACAAGGTCTACACCCGGAATTTCTGAAATTTCTTTGGGCTTGAGCTGTGCATAGCAACCTATGATCACCACCTTTGCGTCAGGAGATTTTTTGAGTGCAGACCTCACCACATATCTGCATTTGCTATCCGCTTGCTCTGTGACGGAACAGGTATTGATGACATAGATATCAGCCCCTTCCTCAAATTTCTCTACGCCATAGCCCGCCTCCACAAACTGCCGGCTAATAGCCGAAGTCTCGGAAAAATTGAGTTTGCAGCCCAACGTATGAAAAGCAACAGTCTTTGGTGTAGCCATATTTTCTAAGTTAAAATAGATTTACTCAACTGATTATCCTGATAATTGATTATTAATTGCCTAACAATTGCCTCGCCGGCAAGGCGTTCCCCATCCGAAACCGATGTTTCGGTTCTCTCATTCATAGGTCCATTTAGGACCTATTATGCAGCTTATGGCTGCAACTCACGTTCATGTCTTGAAACAAAAACGAACCAAAAAATTCAAGGTTGGTTTCATTTCTTAACGGTTCTAAAAACTAAAATTCCTAAACGGGCTTAACTCGCCTTTGGCTCAAACACAACCCCGTTCTTCACGGAATTTAAGTCCTTAGCCCCTAAAATGAAAAAGGCCATATTCTCAATATCAAATCACCATATCAATCTTACATCTTTCACTTCTGTCAAAAATTGGTTTATAAATTTAGAGTATTCAAAAATCAAATTCTACAACAACAGCAGCGTGATCAGAATGAACAGCTTCGTGTGCATGTCTTGCGGCAGTTATTGTTTTGCTGAGCGGTTCTGTGACGGCGACATAGTCTATACGCCAACCCTTATTATTCTTTCTGGCACCTGATCGATAACTCCACCAAGAAAAATCTTGCTCCACCTCAGGATGTACTTCTCTAAAAGCATCAAAGAAATCCTTCTCAAAAAACTTCTGCAACCACTCCCGTTCTTCTGGTCTAAACCCAGGAGGCTTATCTTTTCTCTCAGGATTGTGGATGTCGATATCTAGCCTCACAATATTATAATCTCCGACGACAATAACTTTTTTCCGTTGCTTGACGAGCTTCTTAATCCACTTACCAAAATCATCAAGGAATTCCATCTTATAATCGTGCCGTGCAGCACCGCTCGTACTGGACGGTAGATACATATTAATCAAGGTCCAATCACCAAAATCAGTCCTGAGTACGCGGCCCTCGATATCATATTTATCTATGCCGATACCGGCCTTGATCTTATCTGCTTTCTGCTTGCTCAGCGTCAAGACACCAGAGTAACCTTTTTTTTCTGCAGAATGCCAGTGGGCTTCATAGCCGATATCTTCAAAGAGCTCGGCTGGAATCTGATCGGGTTGTGATTTAGTTTCTTGGATACAGAGAAAATCAGGATCTTCTTTTTTGACCCAGTCTAGGAGGTCTTTCTTGAGTGCTGCTCTGATACCATTGACGTTGTAAGAAATAAGCTTCATAATCGATTCAGTGGAATTTTTAAAAAAATTAAAATTGGAAAGGATCTTCAGAAAATCCGAACTCAGACCAAGTCTTAGCTGCCTTGACATTTTTCATTGTGACGTCTTGACCTGCTAATGTATGCGCTGTAGATAATATCG
>CALBWK010000234.1 GCA_937969415.1 uncultured Saprospiraceae bacterium
AAGTCATCGCCGATTCTGATGAATCGGTTCCTTCCTTTTAAAGGTCCATTTAGGACCAATAATCCTGCGGACCAGTCAGTCATCCACTTCGCTTCGCTACGGTCTGAATGAAAAAGGAGAAAGAATCTTAAAATCCTTTAATCCTAAAAATCCTAATTCTGACACCCACCCTCTACTGATGTAGAGGTTCTCTCATTTCAAAAGTCTCTCTCCGTTAGAGTCGAGACAGGCGTTTAGAACTTTTGATGCAGCAAAACTGCAACATTCGTTCATCCTAATTCTGACAACCAATACTGAGCATACAGCATCGAGGCTACAAGCCTCAACGAACGAATGATAAAGGCATAAAAAAAGGCCCGCTGAATGAACAGCGAACCTCTATATATACTTTCCAAAGTACTTATTGCAATTTGAATTTTACAGGCAGCGTGTAGAGAACTTTTACAGATCGTCCTCTTTGCTTTCCAGGTGTCCACTTCTGTGGTAGCCTATTCATCGCATCGACAACTTTCTGGGCTGCGTCTCCACAACCGGCTCCTGGATCTCTTTTGATTTCGATATCCTTTACAGAGCCATCTTCAGCAACTACGAACTGGAGTACGGCCATACCTTCTACACCGTTCTCACGGGCGATAGCAGGGTACTTAAGATTCTTATAGATATACTGAAGCATCTTCTCATCTGCACACTTTTTCTTTTCCTTGTCTCCACCTGCTACATCTTCGCAGCCTGGGAATCTAGGCATTTGCTCAACGACCTTGAAGATCTCTGGCTCTTCTGGCGGTGGCGGCGGTGGTGGCGGCGGTGGTGGCGGGGCCTCTTCTTCTACGATAGGCTCTGCTTCTACCACATCTTCTTCTTCGACGTCCATATCCTCAAAGACAGGCTCTTCCTCCTCTTCGATTTCTTCCTCTGGGACCTCCTCTATCACCGGTGGCGGTGGCGGTGGTGGCGGTGGTGGTGGCTCTGCGGTACGAGGAGGTTCTATTTCTATCTCTTCCTCCATATCCAAAGCACCATCTGGAATGTAGACGGCTTCGTCTTTGCTGGTCCAACTAAAAGCGAATAAGGTCGCTGCCAGAGCTGCACTTAGACCAAACAAGAAGAAAGGTCTCATAAAAGCGAAGGCATTGACATCTGGATACTTATTACGTGCTTCCAGTGGAGACTTCCAAGTATGCCCTGCATACTTTTCAGCTAAATTGGCATCAGATCGCTTATTGAAAGCGGCTCTGAAATATAATATGATACCTATAGTGACGAGCGCCAAAAGGCCCATCAGCAAAAAAGGAGTCATACCATATAGTTCTAAATCACCCATATATAGGTTGTTTTTTCTTCTGCCAGACTCCGCTTATCGAGGAGAACATTTTCTTTTCTTTATTGAGAGACTGACCTGTAAATCAAAATCGTGCCGATCAAAGCACCGATAATATTAGCAATTATATCAAAAATATCAAAATGACGACCTAAGTCCATAGCATATTGGAGGACTTCCATAAGAATACCGTAGCAGACTGTCGGAATGAGCACCTTGGCGACAATCTGTGTCTGATCACTTATCACACGACCTAGCAACCAGCTAAATCCTAGATAAAACACACAATGCACCACTTTGTCTATATAAGGCAGGTGTGGAAGAAACTCTACCGATTCTGCATCTGCAGGAACGAGAGAAAGAAATGTTACTCCCAACATCCAAATAACAAAGGCTACTGAGTCAAATTTCAATTTTCAAGGTATTTGAGTCCTGCATTCAGAACCTGTACCCAATAGATGCACTTGCACTCTATTGTGGTGTATGGACTACGCAATTAATTCTTTGTAACCAGCTGCATCCATTAATTCATCAAGCTGAGCAGCATCGCTGAGCTCAACTTTCACAATCCATCCTTCGCCATAAGGCTCAGAATTGACCAAATCTGGGGTATCACCTACATTTTCGTCCAACTTAGAATTGAATTCTAGGACCTTTCCAGAAATGGGCATAAAAAGATCAGAAGTGGTCTTGACAGCCTCTATCGTACCGAATATCTCATCTTTTTCAATAGTCTCTCCTACTGTCTCCACCTCTACATAGACTATCTCACCTAACTCTTTCTGAGCAAAATCTGTGATACCTATAGTCGCTACATTGCCTTCTACGCGTACCCATTCGTGCTCTTTGGAATACTTAAGCTCTTCAAGTATGTTCATTTTTTACTTGTATGGTTTTTTTAAAATTGAGTGTTATCTTTTTTTCGCTTTCACCTGGGCTTTTAGCCATTCTGAGTTAACTGACTTAGGTCTTTCTAGCGGGAGTCCTAAGGCTCTAGACCAACAAGATGCAGCCAAGACACCTAAGGCTCTTGATACACCAAACAAGACAGTGTAGAAGGTGTATTCCTTGAGTCCATAGTGGACGAGTATAGCACCAGAGTGTGCATCTACATTTGGCCAAGGATTTTTAACCTTTCCGAGAGCTCCTAAGATCGGCGGTACGACCTTAAAGAGTTGCCAAACAATCTTGACATAGTCATCATCCTTAATATAATCCTCTGCAAAGACTCTTTGGGCAGTAAATCTTGGATCTGGCTCTCTTAATACAGCGTGACCATAACCTGGTATGACCTTGCCTGCCTTAAGAGTATCATTGATATATTTTTTGACTTGAGCATCAGAAGGTGTAGTGGTCTTTAACTTCTTAGTCATTTCCATAATCCACTTGATCACTTCTTGATTAGCTAAGCCGTGTAATGGACCTGCAAGTGAGGCCATAGCACCTCCAAATGAAAGGTAGACATCTGCTAATGTAGAATTAACTAAGTGCGCCGTATGTGCAGAGGCATTGCCCCCTTCGTGATCCGCGTGGATAGTCAGATACAAGCGCATTAAGCTCTTGAAGTCTTCATCATTATTGACACCAAGCATATGCGCAAAATTCCCTGCCCAATCTAGATTTGGCATCGGTGCGATATGGACACCTTTATGATAGACTTTCCTATAGATATAAGCAGCTAGTCTCGGTAATCTCGCGATCAGATTCATAGAATCCTCATAGGTTGCATCCCAGTAGTCATTCTTGCTCATCCCTTCAGCATAGCGCTTAGCAAAGACACTTGTAGTCTGCATAGAGTTGATACCGATGATAAACTGTGTCATCGGATGTGTCGAGGTAGGTAGAGAAGCCATTGTATCCAAAGTCACCTGTGGCAACTTGGATCTCTTGTACCACTCCTTGCTAAGCCAATCGACATCAGCACGCTTAGGCAACTCATCGACAAGCATCATCCAAAAAAGGCCCTCTGGAAGTGGCTCTTTCCCTCCATCCTTCTTTCTAGGCAATATCTTTTTGAGTTCTGGAATAGACTTACCTCTAAAGGTGATCCCCTTGTTGGCATCGAGCTCTGAGGTCTCCCAAAGCATACTCTTAATACCTCTCATACCGCCAATGATCTGGGCAATATTGACATCCGCCACAACTTGGGCGCCATGTTCTTTTCTAAGAGCCTTTACCTCTTTCTTTAACTTTGAGGATTTCTGCTCAAATTTCTTTTTTAGTCTATCCATTTTGTCTGTGTAATAGAATTATAATTTGCTAGAAAATGTGGGTAAAAATCAATCGAGATGAGGCAATTTTGAAAGGATTCAGATTACCTAAAATCAACGGGTCGAAATTTACAACAATATTGACGATATAAAAAAGCAAAGGCGTAGCCAGAGCTTAAAGAATATGGTAATTTTGACATTATACAAAATCAGCAACTATCTCTTTTGTAAGCTATGATTCTCATACAAGAAATACTTGTCTCAGAAACCGTCATCAAAGAGGCCTTCGCATGTAACTTATCCGCCTGTAAGGGTGCCTGCTGCGTGGAGGGCGACTATGGTGCTCCCCTGACTAACAAAGAAGTTGTCACTTTAGGTCAATTGCTCGAAGACATTTTTCCATATTTACCCCAAAAGTCACGCGAAGTCATCAGAGAACAAGGCTTTTCCAAGCCCCAAGATGAAGGTGACGGCGTCGAGACCGAGCTTATGGCCGATGGGGCCTGTGTGTTTATGGGTCGAGATGAGCTAGGCATTACTTTTTGCGGCATAGAAAAGGCCTATAATGCTGGTGACATTGATTTTAAGAAACCAGTCAGTTGCCACCTCTACCCTATTAGAATCAACAAAAACCAGTTTACAGGCTTTGAGGCAATGAATTACGACCAGTGGGACATCTGCAGCCCAGCTTGTGATAATGGGAAAAAAAAGGGGATAAAAGTCTTTGAGTTTGCCAAAGACGCTATAATCAGAAAGTATGGAGAGGCGTTCTATGAAGAGTTAAGTGCTGCGGCTGAGCACTACCAAAAAACCAAAATGTAGAACAGCCTAGCTTACTGCTATCAATGTAGGATTAAGCTTCTCTATTGGATCTAGGTGCTTTTTCGATTTCCTTCATCGATTCTTTGACTTCGGTCTCTATATTGGCTTTAGCATTATTGAATTCCTTGATGCCTTTGCCTAGACCTTTCATTAATTCTGGTAGCTTTTTACCACCAAAGAGTAATAAAATCACGAATGCGATGAGAATCAGTTCTGGACCACCTGGCATTCCTAAAAGAGATATCTGTAGCATTTCTTTATTCGTTTGGTACTCAAAGGTAACACAGGACAGCATATAATGTTACTCAAATCCTATATTTACCGCTACCTAACCAACTAAATCAATAGTTATGAAATACCTCTTCTGGGGCTCTACCTTACTTATGTGCTTGATATTTGCCTTTTCAGCGCAGATGTATCTCCGTAATACAGAGATGGTCCAAGGCTTTTTTACGCAACTCGGCTACCCTAGCTACCTCGTTCTCCCCCTCGCTGCACTCAAAATACTGGGCATCATAGCCGTGTTATCTAGAAAATCTAAGATGCTCACAGAATGGGCTTATGCAGGATTCTTACTGGACGCTGTTCTAGCCTTTGCAGCACACTGGGTAGCTCAAGATGGGGGCCATATGATCGCAGCCATCGCCATTATAGCTACTGTGACTTCTCGATTTGCCTATGGACAATATTGCTTAAATGAGGAATATTCTAACTTGACAACCTAGAGGACTCGATTCTCTTTATTGATTTCTAGTATACCCGATTCGGAATGAGAAAATACCACTCCAGCGGTATACCCTTACATAAGTCATCTTATAAATGGATCTTTAGAATTGTGAACATATAACTTAACCAACTAAAATTTCCAGTTATGAAAACTTCAATCTTATCTCTTGCGCTGACTCTAACGCTTACAACTGCTATTGCACAATGGGGGCAAAACAAGATCAACCTGTCGAGCAACATAACAACAGAAACAAAAGACAATACAGGATTTGACAAGATAGAAGTAAGTGAAGATTTCAATGTATATATACGTGTAGCGGACAAAGAAGAAATCCGTATCAAAGCCAATGAAAATCTACATAACCTAATCCAAGTAGAGCAAATTGGAACTACTCTCAAAATATATACAGATCCTTATAGCGCTTCTTATAATAACAGAAAGAAAAAAAGTGCCAAGGAAGTACTCACTGCCTATATAACGGTCAAGGAATTATCTGAAATAGTTGGAGACGAAGATGTCAACATCCTTGTAGACGGTATCGTAAAGGCGGAAGAATTGACAATAAAGCTATCAGAAGATTGCACATTGGAAGGAAACTTTCAGGTTAAAAACCTCTACGTCAATATGGACGAAGACTGTACCCTAGACATCTCAGGCAGTGCAAAAAATATGGAAGTAAAAGCAGATGAGGATTGCGAGATATTTGGCAAAAAATTTACTGTCCAAGACTTGGCGGTTAATCTAAATGAAGACAGCACGGCCAAGCTCATCGTCAATGGGGACATTGACTTAGTTGCTCGTGAGGACAGTTACTTTTCATATAGAGGCACAGGTCGCTTCGTAAAGAAAAAGCTAAGAGAAGATTCTGAGATAGGTACTTGGTAGATCAGTTGTCATCCTTAGTGAACCCTGTATAGAAGCTAGAGTATCGTCCTGAACGTCAGATTTATTCTTGGCCCGACGGAGCGCTTGGTCTTAGTGATCTGATGTTGCCAATTGTGCTGGATCTCATCCTTCATCAACAACAAACTACCGTGCTCTAATAAGACCTTAATAGTAGGATGCGCTTTGGCTTTATGACGGAGGTGGAAATTGCGTTCTCCACCTAGGCTGACAGAGCTGATATTGGGATTGCGACCGAGCTCTTTCTCATCATCGCTGTGCCAGCCCATACTATCACTACCATCCCGATACAGGTTGAGTAAGACACTGTTGTAAGTAACTCCAGCTAGACTTTCTACTCTCTTCTTGAGTTCCATAAGCAGCGGTGTCCACGGATGCGGAATCATTTTTAGTCCAGAGTAACTGTAAGTTTTTGTACCATACCACGCCTGCAATCGAGGTATCTTAACCATCTTACCAAACATTCTGATCTCTGCTGCTTCCCAAGCAATTTCTTGATGCAATTGGTCCATATAATTGTCTGCCTCTTCTTTAGAAAAAAAGTCTGCTTTATATATGGCGACCCCTGAGGCAGGCAATAAGTTATCGGTAATCATTTGCTACGACTTATCTAGAGACTTAATAAATTTATTGGCCCTATTGAGGTGTGCATTCCGCTTTTCATCAGGCATTTTTTCTAAGGTCCTGACGAGCATCCCTAGACGAGGGTTTTTCAAAAAGAAATCTTTGTGGACGTGCATAAACCGCCAAAATAATCCATCCCAAACTTCTTGCCAAGGGCCCTTGGCATAGTTGCTCATCTTCATCAAGTAGTTACTTCCACTGATATACGGCTTAGTAGACATCAGCCCACCATCTGCAAACTGACTCATCCCATACACATTGGGGACCATCACCCAATCGTAGGCATCTATAAACAATTCCATAAACCACCTGTAAACTTCATAAGGATCAAACTCACATAGAACCATAAAGCTACCCAACACCATCAAGCGTTCGATATGGTGACAATAGCCTGTCTTCAGTACTTTCTTGATCGTCATATCTATAGGTAGAATTCCTGTCGTCCCATTATAAAAGGCAGCTGGTATCTTTCTCTTAAACTTCCAAAAATTGGTCGTTCTCTCTTGGCTACCCTTTACCATATAGATGCCTCTGATAAATTCTCTCCAGCCTATAATCTGTCGTACAAATCCCTCTACTGAATTGATAGGAATTTCTTGCTCTACAGAAAAGGCGATAGCTCTTTCTACAATCTGTCTAGGCTGCAGCAAGCCCGCATTCAGCATCGGCGTCAACACACTATGATTGAGGATCAGATGATCCGCCACAATAGCATCCTCGTAGATGCCAAAATCAAAAAAACGATGTTCCAAAAACTGTTCAAACCAAGCCGCGCTACTTTTGTGTGACACTGGGTAATAGCACTGCTCGTCTATCTCTCCTAGGTTATCGGTAAAGTGTTTTTGCACATAAGCCCTTGCCTCTATATGATAAGTAGACTCGTCAGGAAAATTAATAAGAGGCGGTTGTTTCTTTTTGGGGTACTTTTTTCTGTTATCTACATCATAGGTCCACTTGCCTCCCGCTGGTTTTCCATCTGCATCCATCAGCAGATCCAATTGGACACGTTGCGCTTTATAAAAGGAGGTTTGAAAAAATTTCTTCTTAGTGGGTTTGAAAAAATCCGCAAGCTCTTCTTCTGTATTGATAAACGACGGAGAAGGACTCAATTCTAACTCTATACCCTTATCACTACAAGACTGGCGCAGTCGCCTATTAAGATAGTTATCGGTGACCTTGTAACACTTTATCTTCTGGACACCTTCCTTTGCGAGCTTAGGGATTAGTCTCCGTATGTCTGCAATTTTTTCTTGAGCAGCTACATAAGTTACGTTCGCTTTCTTTTTAAGCAGTAGGTCCTTATAATATTGCATCGTCGCTCTATGAAAAGCAAGTTTCTGCTTGTGGAAATTATACTGATTAAAGAAAAGAAACTCTTCTACGACAATGACCTCTGTTCCTTTGGAGACTAGTTCATTCTTTTCGAAAAGTTGATGCGGAAATATTAAAGTTACTGTCTTCATTCTCTACTTAGCTTCTGCTTTTCTGGATTTGTCATTCCGCGTATGTCTTCTGAGGATTCTTGCTTTTTCTGCTAGGACTTCTGGAGATTTTTTATGACCCCATATCTTATCACGGGCAGCCTTTCCTGAGGCTTGGAGATCGACTAGAGGTTCTGGATAGTCTTGACCAAGGAGGACTCCGTAGAGCTGTTGCTCCATTATACTCATCAGCCAAGGCTCGTGTATATGCTCTACAGGAAGTGGCTTTAATTCTGGCACCCACTTCTTTATGAATTCTCCATAGGGATCGTGATCCTTACTTTGCTTTACCGGATTATAAATTCTGATTGTATTGATGCCAGTTGTACCTGCTTGCATCTGGAACTGGGGATAATGTATCCCTGGCTCATAATCCAAAAATTGACGAGCCAAGTGGTAAGTCCCTTCTCTCCAATCGATATCCATATGGTGACAAAGAAAAGAAACCAACATCGCCCGCATCCTAAAATTGACCCAACCTGTTGCATTAACACAACGCATACACGCATCTATCATCGGATAACCCGTATGCCCAGTGCACCAGGCTTCTAAGCGCTGGGCATCTTTAGTCCTCGTCAAGGTCTCATAGCCTGCATTGATACACCGTGTCTCGTAGTCACATTCCACTTCAAACTTTTGAATAAAATGGCAGTGCCACTTGAGCCGCATCAGCATAGCATCGAAGGGCTTTCTGCAAGCTTTATAATTGCTATGCGATTTCACAAAATGTATGGCTTCCTTGACAGAAAGATTGCCCCACGCAATAAAGGGGGATAAGCGAGAGCAGCTTTTTCTGCTGGCTGCAGGCTTGGAAATGTGCTTCATATAGTTTCGCCCTCTAGACTCACAGAAAGAGTGGAGGTAGAGCCAAGCTTTGGATGCACTTGCGGGCTGGTAGTCTGCAGGATAATCCTTGAGTTGAGCGACGAGGTCTTCGGGGAGTGGAAAGGGATTGATAAATGCTATAGGCTCTTGTTCTTTATAGACAAGCTTAGATGGAGGCGTGGACATCGTCACATACCAGGCTTTGTCCCAGCCTTGCCTATGCGTGATGCCTCTAATGATACCATCACGCTGATACTGATGCCATATAATATTGTGGTCACAGAAGAGTTGCTCGACTTGCTTATCTCTAACCCAAGTTTGCCTTGTGCCACTCTCTTGGTAACTATACACATTAACTATGTCATAATTAATTATCAAGCTTTCAAAGACTTCTTCTGCCTCTCCATAACAATGTTGTACTTGTAAGCCGTACGGAGCTAGTCTAGTGTTCATATCGATAATGGAGTGGTATCGGAACTGTAGATGCCTCAATGCTGTATCTGGCCTCTCTATCATCTGAGGCTCATATAGATGAATGAGCAGCAGTGGCAAACCCTGCTGTAACGCGGCTGCTATGGGTAAGTGATCTGTTGTCCTGAGATCCCGTTTGAACCAAACAATATTTACCTTATTTGAGGGCACAATACAACAACATCACAGCGGGTGGTTGGTTGTAACTACTCTATTTTCAGTAACTTTAGATACTTAATCATATCGATGGAGCGACCTGATGAACTGTTTTTAAAACGAGTATTTGACTATTACTTTGAAGCGCCTCTGTCGGTCTGGGCGACGATAACCCCTCATCTAGAGCATCGCAATTACAAGAAAAACGAAACCATCAAAGAAGTCGGCCAGACCGAGCACCACATTGATATCATAATCAAAGGGTCAATAGGCGTATTCTTCTGGACAGACAACCATCCAAAATGTATAGATCTCTTTTATGAAGATTATTTCAGTTGTGATTATATGTCCTATATAGAAAGCAAGCCAAGCGAACTATTTGTCCAAGCCCTAGAGAACACAGAGGTCTTTACTATATCGAGAACTAAAATTAATGAACTCTCTGAGGGCAACTTGATGGGGAATAAAATTATCAGAGCTGCCGCACAGTCTCTTTTTCTTCATAAGCAGCGACAGCAAATAGAAATGTTGACATTGACTGCAGAAGAGCGCTATAAGAAAATGCTTATGGAACAGCCAGACCTCATCAATAGAACAGCCTCCAAGCACATTGCTTCTTATCTAGGGGTAACACCTGAAAGCCTGAGTCGCATCAGAAACAAAGTGTCATAGCACAGGCTACTACTACATCTATAAGGCAGTAAAACATATCATAGGTCAAGTTTTTTGGCTGACCTACCCACTTACTTTGTAATTGTAATAGGGTCGGTGTTACAATACACTGATCTTAAATGAAACATTTTATCAAGTCTAAAAAACAGCGATATGTATCAGAAAACATCACAGGCCTTTGTATCCGCCTCATGGTTAGCGTTAGCAACAGGCCTTATCGGTTATCTCATTGGTATCTGGAGGGCAGATATGTTGCTCAATGAAAAAGGATATTATTTCACCATTTTAATGTTTGGTCTCTTTGGTGTCGTCTCTTTACAAAAAAGTGTGAGAGATAGAATGGAAGGTATTAAGGTCTCTGATCTCTATTACAACTTATGCTGGCTAGGAGTAACCCTATCGGTGAGTCTTCTCGTGATCGGCTTGTGGAATGCGACACTACTACCTAGTGAAAAAGGATATTATGCCTTTGCCTTTGTACTGGCTATGTATAGTGCTATAGCTGTGCAAAAAAACGTACGTGACACGGAAAAAGAAGTTAAAAACCTAGCAGAACCGGAATTTTAAACAAGAAGATCAATCATAACACACTGTTTATCAATTATTTATGAATATCTCGTATTAAGAAAGGAAATCAAGTGAAGACAAAGCAGAGCTACTTTTGCTCATATTAATACATATTCTATATCTTGTCGACATTATTGAACTAAGCTTAATTATATTATGAAAAACTTACTATCGATTTTTAGTGTATTTGCACTACTACTTTTTATGTGTCCACAAGATGCTATGGCTCAGAGAGGCGGCAGCAGTGATTCTGGATTTGACCAAGGAATCAAAGTTGGTCCTTTTGGTTTTCTTCTCGGTTTTTATAACGCTACTTATGAGAAAAAACTAAAAGACAAATCCTCTTTCACTATAGGAGCTAGATACTCGGGAGGTGTTCCTGGATTAGATGACTTTACGGCATTTGGTGCAAATGCTTCGTACAGAATCTATTTTAAAGAAGCTATTACTGGTCCTTATTTTGCGCCTGGCATTAGCTTTACTGCAAACTCGAGTGAAATCTTTGAAAACTTCTCCAACATAAGACCCGGTGCGGTTATTGGTTGGCAGTGGATCTTCGGAGGAGGATTTATGATGGACCTTAACATTGGTGCAGGTTATAGACTTGGATTTGGAGACGATGTAGATACGGATTTTGATGGGATTAGACCTTCATTCCAATACTCTATTGGATACGCATTCTAAGCAAAACAAAGAATAATATAAAAAAGGCAGTGTGGATTTTTCACACTGCCTTTTTTGTTTCTACCTCATCATAACAACTTAAAAGAAATCTGACAAAAAGGTTATGGGTAAAGTGCATATCGTATTTGGGCCACAAGGAGCAGGCAAGTCCACCTACTCTAATAAGTTATCTAACGAAGTTGGAGGTATTCACTTGTCTATTGATGACTGGATGTGGAAGCTCTATGGACAAGACCTCCCCTCTTCTATGAATCTCAAGTGGATAATGGAACGTGTGGAAAGATGTGAGCAACATATCTGGTCACTTACTCAGAAAATAGCCAGTCGAAATATTGACGTTGTCCTCGACCTAGGATTTACCAAACGAGAAAAGAGAAAGCAGTTTCAACAATTGATTGCGGAACATAATCTGGAATGCCAGCTGCATTACATCACCGCAGAACATACACTAAGACGCCAGCGTGTACTCAATAGAAACATAGAAAAGGGAGAGACCTTCTCCTTTGAAGTGACGCCTGGAATGTTTGACTTTATGGGAGGAGAATTTCATTCGGCTACTGAAAGTGAATTAGCGGAGGCTATAGTTATCGACACCAATCCTTAATGGACTTTCTTGAAATAGAGCAAATTGATAGAATAAAAAATGGCTGCTGAATTATCATCCAACAGCCATCGTACAAAATTTATTTAGAATCTATCTATTACAAGTCTATCCAAGTCGTACCGGTATAATATCGGAAGCCAGGATTGCCATCGGCTCTATTGCTGCCATCATCCAGATAGACACGGCCCTGGTCTGGGTTAGTTGGAGCAGAACCTCTCTGAGTCAGAACCACTGCACCTGATGGACCTTGGGGACCTTGCTCACCTTGTACTCCTTGTGCTCCTTGAGGGCCTTGTGGGCCTGATGGACCCTGGGGACCTTGTGGACCATCTGCACCACTAGCTCCATCTTCGCAAACAACAAATTTAGATTGTAAGGCAAAAGGTACCGCATAAAATTTTTGTCCCGGAATTGAGTGCCAACCTTTACCATCCATAAGGTTATAGGAAATCTGAACGTAAGGCACACTTGCCAGCCAATCGACATCAGCCATAGCACCTTGTAGAGCTGTACCTTCTCCAACATTGAAGGCTATAGTTCCATTTTCCGTAGTAAAAAGGTCTTGCTCTTCTTGATAATAAACATTGGACTGATTAACATCAGTAAGACTCACTCTCACAACTGTATTGGCGTTAGCAACAGGATTGGCATCTACATCCAAGACTAAGGCTTGAAAAGTAAACGCATCGTATTGCCCCCATACGATGTACGCAACAAATAAAAATATGAGGCTGAAATTAATTTTTTTCATTGATTTATTTTTTAGAGGTCTATCCAATTACCGTTATGATTAAATCTAAGATGTGGCTGTCCATCTGCTGTATTGGTACCATCATCAACATAGAATGTTCCAGAACTCGGAACAACACTTGTCATAATGAGCAAAGTATTGTCAAAATCAAAAGTACCAATAGCACCCATTGGACCTTGTTCTCCTTGTGGGCCGGTAGCTCCTGTTGGTGCTTGAGGGCCTTGAGGACCTTGGGCCCCAGGCGCTCCATTCTGACCTGTCCTACCCTTACCTCCAAGTGTGTTGGCCACTTGTGCATAGGGCACAGCATTCAATTCCTTAGTACCCATTAAGACATACTGATTATTAATTTGCGCATAGAGATTGGCATAATAATTTGCATCTGGATTATCATTCATATGGTTGGCCAGGCCACCGAAACTTTGAGAGCCTGATCCATTAATTAATTCAAAAGAAACGAAACCTGATCTCTCAAGAAAAGGCTCTGCTTGTGTTCTACGATACAAAACAATCGTACTATTAGGATTGTCTGCGACTACCTCTATTCTAAAGTTCTGTCTGGCTCCAGGCTCTATAGATATCTGAGAATTATCTTCAGGTAGAATTACAAAAAAGTTGAACAAATAGGACTCAGGAATTTCTACAACTTCATCACATACTGGCTTTATCTGACCAGATAAAATAGTATTGGCCTTCAATAGAAATAGACTGCTTATGATTATAATATATTTCATTGTCGTTTTGATTTTTAAAGGTCTAACCATTGATTGTTAATATACTGTCTGAATCCGGGCTTACCATCTACTCTATTAGAGCCGTCATCTAGATAGATTTGATTCTCTACTAAAGGTTGCCATGAATTATTAGTTGGCACGGTTGATCTCATCGTCAAATTAATGAAAGAACCTTGAGGCCCTGCTGGGCCTTGCTCTCCTTGAGGACCTTGAGCGCCAGTCGGTCCTGCTGGACCTTGTGGTCCTTGTGGCCCTTGTGCACCAGCTACACCATCTTGTCCTGATGCACCTGGACACCCTTGCTCACAACTAGAATACAGAGCAAACGTCGCATAAGGCACTGACAACAACTCCCTCTTGTCTGTACTGACAAAACTGACAAAACCATTAGGTCTAAAAGCCATCTCTGTATATATAGGTCCACTCCAATTCACTTCGCTGTAGGCTGCACCTGTTGGCGTACCTGCTCCGATATTGAATTGTACCTCTCCGCTCAATCCCGTCGTCATCAGATGTGTCTCAGAATAAATAACAGGGCCTGTAGGTGAACCACTTATGAGATCTACACGGATCTCTACATCGACAACTTTGACGCGATCTCCATTCCTATCTGCAAGGACAGTTTGGTAAGCCAAAGTCTCTTTTTGAGCCATCACAGATAGACTCAAGAGTAAGACTAATATTAAGTATATGTAGCGCATTGCTTCTTTGTTTTAGTTGTTATTGAATAAGATGATTCTGTCTGTAGCCAACTTGTCATCTTTATACGCTTTGATAAAGTAAGTGCCATCATTGAAATCTGAAATGGAAATTGTTTTCACGTCATACGCTTGCAACAATTGTCGACCATTGACATCCCATAACTGTATCTCATCGACCCGCTCACTAAAATTAATTTGACCCTCCGTCGGATTAGGATAGACATAAAAATCTGTCCACAACTTCTGAGGATCATCTGTAGCCACTATTGGGAATTCGTCTACAAGTGTAGAGCTTGTCGTATTGGTAATTATCGCTGGGTTAAAATCAAAATAGATATAGCCGGTGTTGTTGATTTCTGTATCCTCAGGTAAGCCTTCTACAGGCTTTATGGCAAAGGTTACGTGACCATTACTAGCTGGTTCATTGGTGGTACTATCTGGCAAGAAGATATTTTTGAACTGAAAGTTGACGATATAAGGATCATCGGTATCGTAAAGCACTTCAAGTTTATCAGGGTGTGAAGTATTGATCAAAAAGAAAGTTTCTAAGTCTAAGTTTCTAGATAAAGTATCCACGACAACAACATCGTCAGCGACATCATTACCTGTGTTCTGGAATCGAATCGTATAGACTAACTCATCCGTCAATAGTGCCAGGCTATCTTCTCTGTTAGGATAGACCAACTTATCATTAGGATCATAAGAGCATCTAAGTTCTTGCTCATAACAAAGCTCTTTACGATCATTATTGGCCAGATCTATCCAAGCCCTGGTTTTGTAGATGACACCTATATCGTCTGGACTATCAACTTCAGGTGCATTGAGACTGTATCTGATAATTCTATTTTGCCCTGGATTGAGACTGAAATCCCATCCGACCAAGTGGTCATTGATGATAACATCTGGTTGTTCTGGAAAGAAAATAGAATCCAATCTTTCGTCTATTTCCAAGAAAACTGTACTCTCTAATAGTTCTGTCCCAGTATTACGAAAACAGAGCATATAATCGATCTCTCGGAAACATCTAAAAGCTCCAGAGGAGAGGTAGATTTCTGCACCTTCGACAATCTCCTCAGCAGCAACACCAAAGTCTACTTTCTTATACCGGTCTCCTGCCTCGATAGTGACATCCATTCTTTGTGAAGTCGTGTATCGGAAGCCATCCGCCAAATTGAAGTAGTCAAACGAATAAGTGCCTGGAGAGGCAAAATAGTTGATGCCATCTTCGCTTGTAATTTGATAGAGTTCTTGCCCAACAACTTGGACCTTACCCATTACGATATACTCTTCTTCGAGATCTTTTAAGCCATCCTCGTTCTCATCGAGAAAGACACGAATCTGAATGACAGCTCTTTCGTCTGTGCTCTGTTCATAATCTGTATTGAGCAATCCTTGCATTATTAGCAGATCCCTATCCCGCTCAAAAGAGATGATAGGCTCGCCTATATTATAAATGAACTGTTGCCCATCGTCAGTAGTATGTACACCGCCTTGACTTGAGGTCGAAGAAAAATTGAGTTGTTGCGCTGAAAGGCACAAGGAGAGTCCCATCAGGCATAGGAGAAGTTGATATTTCATAGTTGAAGGATTATTCTACTTATGTATTTGGTTAAAAGCCAATACGTTACACTTCGTCGCAAGAAATTTTACAAAAATCTTAAGAGTTGACCTCATAACTTACCATAAGTCAAGCTTTTGGCCTTTTAGCTCGCCTTTCTTTGTCATATCAATTTTTATAGAAAGCATAACAATACGCCTTTAAAAAGGCAAGAAACTTCAGGATATGAAAACTGAAAGTTTTTCCCTGGACTGTGTCTACCTATTGTAAACAAATTTATTAGACGTCTACAATACCGGGACGAGCAGAGGGAAATACCGACAGATATTTACATCATAAAACATAATTACTATGTCTAGAACTACTCACACAAATCAAAAAGCGGAAGTCAAAGGGAAACCATCAACCTTAAAAACTATACATCGGAGCAAGGCGCCCCACACTAATTCCTTACCTTATATATCAGGTCATCAAAAACTTGAACACAGCCAATCATTACGCCGTACACTGAAAGGTAACATAGAGAACTTCGTCGGGTATACACAAGTACCTTTAGGATTAGCTGGGCCCTTGCTCATCAACGGTGATTACGCAAAAGGCACCTATATGATACCACTTGCCACTACAGAAGGTGCACTGGTAGCTTCTTATAGTAGAGGTATGAAGGCAGCAAAGTTAGCAGGGGGCATCAACACGATTTGTGTCAAAGACCAACTAGAAAGAGTACCTTATTTCGAATTTGCTTCGGCTAAGGCAGCCAGAGATTTTGGAAATTGGATAAAGCAACAAGAACACGAATTTCAGCCTCTAGTTTCCAGTACAAGTAACTACTGTCTCTACAAATCTCTAAAAGTTATCCAAGAAGGCAGAGGTGTCCTACTTAAATTAAGCTTTACAACTGCAGATGCAGCAGGTCAGAATATGGTGACCCTCGCAACAGAAGCCATTTGCCAATATGCCCTCTCCCACTCCCCTGCACAACCTACCAACTGGTACATAGAGGGCAATCATTCTGGAGATAAAAAAGCGCAGTCGATGTCTCTGTCTCAAGCACGAGGTAAAAAGATTATCGCCGAAGTCACTCTGCCAAGGGCTGTAGTGAAAAAAATTCTGAAATCTACACCAGAAGCTATCTGCCAATATTATCTAACGGCTACGCTATCTAATCTGCAGACCGGAGCGATAGGCAACGTCGGCCACGTGGCCAATGCCCTCACCGCCATCTACTTAGCTTGCGGGCAGGACGTGGCTGGCGTCACAGAATCAGCAATCGGAATACTCCGAATGGAAACAACTAAAGAAGGTGACCTCTATGCCGCGCTGACACTTCCAGCCCTCGTCGTAGGGACTGTTGGCGGCGGCACACATCTGCCCACTCAAGCAGAAGCCCTACAACTCATAGACTGTTATGGTGCTGGAAAGGCGAGACAGTTTGCCGAGATCTGCTGCGCGACGGCTCTAGCGGGAGAGCTTTCTATTGCAGCAGCCATTGCAGAAAATCATTTTACAAGAGCACACAAAATTCTAGGAAGAAGATGAACAGCATAGAGAACAACAGAGCCTTACCTATCAGGCTATTTATTTACATGCAGGAGAGATTTCCGCTGATGAGTCACGGATTGCTCATCACGGCCTTCACTTTTTCTGCTATCTCCTATTCTAGATTGAGCAGAGGATTGATTGGCTTTATTGTCGTAGAAGATTTTCTAATAGGGCTTTTCAATGGATTAGTTTTCTTTCTCCTATTGAGAATCTGCGACGAGTTCAAGGACCAAAAAGAGGATAAACTGTATAGGGCTTATCTTCCAGTACCGAGAGGCCTTGTGAGTTTGCCAGAATTAAAAAACCTTGGACTAGCCATAGGTATTTTACAACTTCTGAGCATCATCCTATTCCAACCACAGATGTTGGGCTTGTACTTTATTGTTGTGGGATACTTGTTCTTAATGACCAAGGAATTCTATGTGCCCGACTGGCTTAAGCAACAACCTCTTATCTATGCGCTCTCCCATATGATGATCATACCACTCATCGACCTCTACTCTAGTGGACTAGATTGGAAAATGGAAGGCAGCCTAATGCATTCTGAAATGTTATGGTTCATGCTGGTCTCCTATTTCAACGGATTGGTTATAGAAATAGGAAGAAAAATAAAAGCACCAGATGCCGAAGAAACTGGCGTCAACTCTTATACAAAACTATATGGCACTCAGCGTGCGGCAATTATATGGGTGGCCGTTCTGACGCTGACGCTTCTTACAGCCCTCATGGCTATAAACAAAATTCAAATTGGCAGCTCCGCGTCAATTTTCTTACTCGGCATCTACTCATTGACTTTACTGCCGGGGGTAGCCTTCATCATAAAGCCGACAATCAAAAAAGGAAAGCTACTAGAAAAAATATCAGGCGTATGGACCATCTCTATGTATCTCATCCTCGGCGCCTTTCCTATGCTTAACAACTTAATCGCTTAATTATGAAAATTATCACAAAACCAAATAAGGCAACTCTAGAGATTGGTGGTAAGGCTAACAACTTATTACTCCTAGAGCAGATGAATTTACATGTACCACAGTGGGTTGTTATTCCCAGTACCGTTCTCGACAACTTGACACAAAATTTGACTCAAGATATGTGGGTAGAGGGTATTGATCAGCTCGACTTGCCGCACTCCCTATTTAGCGAGATGCATACCTACTTTGGCAAGAAGTATAAAGAGCTCTCCTATGCAGTCCGATCTTCAGCTATAGGAGAAGATGGGCAAGAGCATTCGTTTGCAGGATTGTACACTACAAAACTTAATGTGCCTTTTGATGGCTTAACTAATGCTGTGAAAGCCGTATGGAAATCCACAAGAACCGATCACCTAATGGCTTACAAAAAACAAAAAGGGCTAGCACCAGACAGCGGGATAGCCGTCATTATCCAAGAGATGGTTCCAGCTGAGGTGTCAGGAGTAGCCTTTGGGCAAGACCCATTGACAGGAGACACAACTAAAAAAGTCATCTCCTCTGTTTTTGGCCTGGGCGAAGGACTTGTCTCAGGAGAGCTCAAAGCGGATAACTACCATATCACCGAATCAAACATAGAAACACAACTTGCCAAAAAGGAAGAGGTCATAAGAGCTTCTCAAAATAAAGACGGCCTTACTAAAGAAAAAATAGAACCTGAACTAGAAAACCAAAGCAGCCTTAATCAAGAACAGGTTTTAGACTTAGAAGCGTTATTACATAAATTAAATGAGAAAACAGGTGTACCTCAAGATGTAGAATTTGCTTATCACAAAGAGCAGCTTTACGTGCTACAAACTAGACCCATTACTTCTAGTGCTCAACCAGAAGTCCAAGAGTCAATCCTTTGGGACAATAGTAATATCATTGAATCTTACCCTGGAGTTACGACACCAATGACCTTTTCATTTATCAAGAAAATGTACTCTGTCGTATACCAGCAATTGTTAATGATAATGGGAGTCAACTCAAAACAAATCCAAGATCATAGTGCTGTCTTCGACAACACACTGGGTCTTATTCGCGGAAGAGTTTATTACAACCTAATCTCTTGGCACAAAATGCTAGCGATGATACCTGGCTATTCTATAAATGCCGACTTCATGGACAATATGATGGGAGTCAAAGAAAAATACAGTTTATCTGAGACTTTTAAAATGAACAAACTTGAAGCTTGCTTTAGAACGATATGGGTACTCATTAAGATGATTGGCCTACATATCAACTTGCCACGACAAAGAAAGCTGTTCAAGGCTAGTCTTGATAAAAAAATAGAAGACTACGGCAATCTGAGTTATGACACGATGAGCACCAATGAAATTATAGATCAATATAAAATATTTGAAAAGACGTTACTCCAAGAGTGGAAAGCACCTCTTGTCAATGACTTCTTTTCGATGATCTGGTTTGGCCTACTCAAAAAGCAAACTGCTCAATACTTTCCACAGGAAGCCAATATTCACAACGACCTGCTTTGTAGCTCTGAGGATATTATTTCAGTCCAACCTATTATTAGGACTATAGCACTTGCTGCAAATATAAAATCAGACAAAGACGCTTATGCTTTATTTACTAATCAATCTTCAGTAGAAATCTGGGAGATACTGAAGGGAGGTGCCTATAAAAAAATAAAGTCCGAACTAGACACTTATCTAAAAGACTTCGGGGAGCGCTGTATGGGTGAACTCAAACTGGAAACCATTTCTTATGGCCAAGATCCAACTCTTTTTATACAGATATTAAAGAACCACCTTGCATCTGATCTAACAACAGCAACACAGAATAGCGCTAATAATACAATAAGAACAACTGCAGAGAAAAAGGTAGCGACCACTTTTAAAAACAAGCCTTCCAAGAAATGGTGGTTCAACAAAGTACTCAACAAAGCTCGTGACCTAGTGAGCAATCGAGAAAATCTTAGATATGAAAGGACAAGAGCTTACGGCATTGTTAGAAAGATGCTCACTGCCATCGGCCATCAAATGGTGCAAGACAAAAAACTTAAGTACTCTAGAGATATTTTTTATCTGGAACTAAAAGAGTTATTACAACTGGATAGCTACAACGATCAAGAGTTGGCAAAATTAGTTAACCAACGCAAAAGCGCTTTTGCGGCCTACAAGACACAGCCCGACCCGCAGGACAGATTTTACACTGAAGGGTACAACTATAGCGATGCTGCCATCTACTCTAGTGAAAATATGGAAGCGATAACTGGAGACTTACAAGGAATAGGTTGTTGTCCTGGTCAACTCAAAGCTAAAGTCCAAGTCATCAAAGACCCATCAGAAATAGAGTCTCTAAATGGAGACATCTTGGTCACCAGAAGTACGGATCCAGGATGGGTCACTTTATTCCCTTCAGCATCAGCTGTCATTGTGGAGAAAGGCAGCCTTCTCTCACACTCAGCTATTGTCTGTAGAGAGATGGGCATCCCCTGTATCGTTAGCGTAGACAACTTACTGAGAACACTTAAGACTGGAGACGAGATAATTATGGACGGAAGCACAGGCACCATTCAACTAACTTCTTAAAATTAAAATATGTCACATCTAAATAATATTAATAACGACTACCTCAGATATACTAATTGCTGGGAAGACGCAGACCTACTCTTAGATGCCCTACAGATAAATCAAGGTGATCGTGTCTTGTCTATAGGCTCTGCTGGCGACAATTGTTTTTCTCTCCTTTGTGAGGCTCCTGATCTTGTTGTTGCCGTAGATGTCAATCAAGCACAATTAGCTCTTATAGAATTAAAGAAAGCTGCAATAAAACACCTAGATCACTCATCCTTTTTGGAGCTACTTGGTTTTTCTCCTTCAAAAAGAAGAGATGCGTTGTTTCAACTTATAATGCCAGAATTATCACCTAAGACTAGGATGTTCTGGCAGGATAATACTGAGTTAATAGAACAAGGGCTGATTCATCAAGGAAAATTTGAAAAATATTTTGAGCTGTACAGAAATAAGGTATTGCCCCTAATTCACAGCTCAAATGTGATAGACACTTTATTTGAATCAAAAAGCTCCAGCTCACAAAAGGGATTTTACTCAAGAAAATGGAACAACCTCAGGTGGAGAGGATTATTCAAAATTTTCTTTTCAAAATTTATAATGGGTCGCCTAGGAAGAGACCCTCAATTTCTAACGGAAGTAGAGCTACCTGTAGGTGACTTCATATACAACCAAGCCGCCAACCACTTATCCTCTAAATCGTGTCAGCAAAACTTCTTCCTTGACTACATCCTACGTGGATCTTTCAATATTAGATTACCACATTATGCCAGAGAAGAAAATTTTTATAAGATAAAATCCAACATTGACAAATTGGAAATAAGACTAGGCTATGCTCAAGAAATCGCAGAAGAATATAAGGGTCTTAACAAATTCAACCTATCCAACATCTTCGAGTACATGAGCAAAGAAGTATTCCAATCAGTTGTGACTAAATTGGCATCCTTAACTAAGAAAGAATCTCGATTTGCTTATTGGAACCTCATGGTACCCAGGGAATTAAGCTCTGCAGTCAACTCACTAGAAAAAGTCAATTTCAATTACACTAACGACAATGGCTTTTTCTACTCTTCATTCAACTTAAATATTAAGTTATGATAAACCCACTAATGGTTTTACTAGGCTTAGCAGTAGCCTATATAGTAATCTTCGGAATCGCTGAAACACTATATGGCAAGTATCATATTAGCGCAGAGCATACGCGTAAACTTGTACATCTGGGATCGGGCCTTTTGGCGTTGTGCTTTCCCATACTTTTTGTAAGCTATGTGCCAGTTATGAAATTATGTGGTAGCTTTTTAGCTTTACTTTTATTGAGCAAGCAGTATGGATTTCTTAAGTCCATCAATGCGGTCAAAAGAAAAACCAGAGGTGCAGAGCTGTTTCCCATTACTGTGTTCACTTGCTTTGTTGCCCAAGCTACAGAAGGAGATAGTAGCTACTACTATTTACCTCTACTCATCTTAGCGCTTGCTGATCCCATAGCTGCATACTTTGGAAAAAAATGGCCTCTAGGCGCATACGTCATTAATGGTCATAAGAAAACTGTGACAGGATCATTAGCCTTCTTTGCAACTTCATTATTCATATGCCTAACTTTCTATCATACTAATGAAGTATCCTTTGATTCTATCCTTGTACTGGCTTTTCTTATTGCCACCGCATCCACAATCTCAGAAGGACTGGTCAAAAATGGATATGACAACATCAGCATTCCTTTGTCAGTTTTATTCATTCTTCATCTCAGCAAAACGGCACCGCTATGTTAGCGACACAATTTGTACTACTCTCAAGCATAAGGCTAGAAAACAAAAACAGGCATTATCTTTCTACCTACACACTTCAAGACACATCTGGTATCAAAGGAGGATTTTCTCTCTATTATAATCCTCAACTCCAATACGAGAATCATGAGGTCATCTGTGTTGGTGATTATTTCTGCGTAGATGACAACACGGTTGCCAAGCGGCTTAATAAACTAATGGAGACAAAATGTAAAGAACTAGGATACACCTACATACTGGGACCAATGAATGGATCTACCTGGGAATCTTATAGATTCAGCATCGAATCAAATCAACAAACATTTGGTCTCGATCAAGCGCAACCGCACTACTACAACAAACAGTTCAGAGCTAATGGGTTTGAGCCAATAGGTGAATACTGCAGCAGTATAGACACCACACTTAAGCCGCGCTCTACTCAGATAACAGAAACATATTGGAAAAAGAGAGACATTACTATAAGGGGGATACGAATATCTAAACTTGAAGAAGAGCTAAAAAACATAGCAATTCTAACCAATGAAGCCTTCCAAGACAATTTTCTCTTTACAGTTTTAAAGCCAGATCAATTTGCTAGAAAATATCTACAACTAAAACACTTCATAGACCCCAGATATGTCACAATCGCAGAAGGCCCTCAAGGAGAAACACTTGCCTACCTCTTTGCCTATCTAGACCCACTAGACAATTCAAGACAAACACTTGTTATCAAAACTGTAGCTGTTAGTAGTGCTTCTAATTGCAGAGGTCTTGGCAGCTATCTAGTGGGCCAAGCCATAGCGACAGCTAAAGAGAGTGGCGTCAAAAAAATCATCCACGCCTTTATGCACAAGAACAACATCTCTCTCAACATATCCAAACACTCTGGCCAACCCTACAAAGCGTATGCTTTGTACGGGAAACTTCTAAAATCTACTTAAAGATGAAAAGCGAACAAAAAATAAATATTACAGATTACTTTTTCGAAGCAGCAAAAAAGCACCCTGAAAAAGTAGCTATAATAGAAGCAACTAAAAGTATATCCTACAACCAGCTAGCTCAAGAAGTAAAACATACGGCACAATATCTTGAAGAACGAGGCATTCAATCTGGTGATAGAGTGATGGTCTTTGTACCGATGAGCATTGATCTATATAGAATTGTACTCGCCTTATTCTACATAGGGGCTACGGCTGTATTTTTGGATGAATGGGTGAGCCGAGATCGGCTAAAAACTTGTTGTAGGTTAGCAAACTGTAAGGGCTTCATCGGCACACCAAAAGCGCAATTACTTAGAATTATTACTAAAGAAATAAGACAAATTCCCATTAATCTATCCATCAACGGTAGAGGTCAAGTTCAACATCCAGGACGGAGAGTAGACAAAGAGGCTTCTGCCTTAATCACCTTTACGACTGGCAGTACTGGAATACCTAAAGCAGCAGATAGAACACATAGATTCTTGCAACAGCAGTTTAGAATATTGAAAGAAAAACTTCAATGTCAACCCAATGATGTGGGCATGCCTATACTACCGATAGTTCTATTTATCAACTTAGGAGTGGGTGCTACTTCTGTGATAGCTGACTACAATGCAAGAAAACTCGAAGAAATGTCTTCAGCAAAAATAGTCAAACAACTCCTTTCTCATAAGGTAACCCAAATAACGGCCTCTCCTTATATTGTAAAAAGAATTGCCGAGCATCTTCTAGAGAATAAAATAGCCTTACCACATCTCCGGCAAGTATTCACAGGTGGTGCGCCAGTATTTCCTAAGGAGGCAAAAACATATAAACGTGCTCTACCCGATACTAAGGTGGAAATAATATATGGCTCTACAGAAGCTGAGCCCATCAGCAGTATAGCAGCCAAGGAACTATCTCAGCTAAATATGTCTAATGGCTTAGCCGTCGGGACAGTTCATCCTAAAACTACTCTAAGAATCCTCTCTATCGAAAGCAAACATCAACACGAGATCACTCCACAAGATTTCTATGATAAAGTTGTTAAGGAAGGCCAGATAGGAGAAATTGTCGTCTCAGGTGAGCACGTACTTAAAAAATACTTCAACAATTCAGAAGCCTTTCGCAAAAATAAAATTATTGTCAACTCAAAGGTCTGGCACAGAACTGGTGACAGCGGCTATATCCAAGATGGGCAATTATTCTTAACAGGACGCTGTGCGCAGCTCATCAAAAAAGCAGGTGGCTACCTATCCCCTTTTGTCATAGAGAATCGGATTAAAGCTATAGGTGAGGGTAGAAAAATAGGCACAATATTGGAGCAAAAACGCAACCTTTATTTGGTTGTTGAAAAAGGCATTAACCCATCAGAACTCGAATCCCATTTTGAGGACCTAGAATATGACACTCTAGTACAAGTTGAAAGAATCCCTAGAGATCCGCGACACCACTCAAAAATTGATTACAACAAGCTCAAAGCACAATTACCGAACGGACTTGTCGCAGTCGACTAATCCAAAGTCCACTTCACGACATCCACCTCTCCACTAATGGTCTTATGGACTGGACACCTATCTGCTATCTCTTCTAATCTCTGAACCTGCTCTGTATCGAGGTTTCCTTCTACCTCAAGCGCTCTATAGATTTTAAATACACCATCCTCTTGAGTAGAACGCAGGTGCACTTTCACCTCCTCCAGTGGCCACTTTTTTCTATCGGCATACATTCTTAAGGTCATTGCTGTACAAGTCCCTAGAGAAGATAGTAGTAAATCAAAAGGTCCAGGGCCTAAATTCTGTCCACCTAAATCAACAGGCTCATCTGCGACAAACGCGTGGTCCGTCGTGTAAACCTCCGTTGTAAATCCAGAACCTTGCAAGACAACTGTTACAGGAGCGACCAAAGCTATGTCTTTCTTATTCACTGCACTCTCATCCAACTTAAGATCCATATATCTAGAAGCCCAAGCGCTAATCACTTTTCCTACATACAGCGAATCGGACTTGTCAGAGAGCAAGTGGTCAGCGCCATCCAAAGAGACAAAACTTTTAGGATGTTTAGCTTCCAGATAAATTTTAGAAGCATTATCAATCTCTACTATGCTATCCTGAGGAGAATGTAAGATGAGAAGTGCGACATCCAGTGCACTCAAAACAGATTTCGTATCTGCCCGCTGGATATCTTCGACAAATTGTTTTTTAACCAAGAAAGGTCGCCCTCCAATGTTGACATGAGCAGCTCCCGTTTTTTCTATCTCGTCTAATCGATGATCGAACATATGCTGCACGTGCCCAGGCCCAAACGGTGCACCAATAGTCGCCACCGCTTCTACAGAAGATATCTTACCTGCAGCAAAAAGCACTGCTGCCCCACCCAAGGAATGTCCTATTAATAATTTTGGCGCAGCATAATTAGCTTCAAGAAAATTTGCAGCACTCAGCAGGTCCTCTACATTACTGCTGAAATTACTATCTGAAAAATCACCTGCACTATTACCCAAGCCAGTAAAATCAAATCTTAGAACAGCAATACCCTCTCCTTTCATTGCTCGAGATATATTCCTCACTGCAGAAAGACTCTTACTGCAAGTAAAGCAATGCGCAAAAATAGCGTAAGCTTTGACGACTCTACCTTTAGGAATATCCAAGGACGCAGCCAAGGTTATTCCCTCATTATTTTTAAATGATACTTTCATATATGGAATACAATGTGGAGGCCATAGCGTTCATTTTCGTAACACTATAAAGCCAAAATAGTCTGTTGGGGACAAATTACAGAATTATCCTTTCCAAAAGGCCTCCTAAAGCAAGTCAAGTAAATCATATAGAACCTATTAATACGATCTGACAAATTTTCAGAGTTGCTTAGAATTTAGTACAAAAGCAACAATCATAATAAAACTGATCTACAGACAATAAATTAACCTGCTAGCAAAATACTTATAAAGCCCCGAAAAATCACTAGAATCACTATCATCGCTCCATTCAGAATAGTGTTAAATATTGATGTAATTGGGCCCCAATACTTAGGCATAATAAGTATTTCAAAGAGAATATATATATTACAACAAGTTCAATACCTATGTCAAAATATCCTAAGAAATTCACTGAGAATATTCTAAATGGTTGCTCTACAGCAATCTTTGTGAAAGATTCCAACCTAAATTTCACATATATCAATAAAGCATTTACTGAATTGACAGGCCTTGAGGATAGTCAAATATTAGGCAAGAATGATTATGATTTTTTTCCTACTGCTCAAGCTGACATTTTTAAGGCAATTGATTTATCTGTTCTTGAATCTGGTATTGAGAGATTCTTCAAAAAACTCGACTGATATTCCTTTGTCAGTTTTCAAGGTGAACGCTTCTTCAGCATAGATGTCTATCTCGTCGACTTTATCTATCAGAAATGATTGCTGTTGAGATTCTCCCTCTTCTAAATTTACAGGCCTATACACTGGTGCATGACTTGGAGCATGCACACGAACTACTGTAGACTCTTCACCAAAAAACTGGTCATCGAAAGTGTAACTACCTTGATCATCAGTCAATACTGTAGCCAGTACCTGACCTTCCAAGAGCAGATCTACATGTATCCCAGGCAAATTCTCGCCTTCTTCCTTTCCAGTGACTGTACCTGTAAGATTTCCCTCAACAACTACCACAGGATCTGGAATATCCATATCTATGATAATTTCATCTGACTCTTCTGAGCAGGAGGCCAGTACCAACATTATAGCCGTGCTTATCCAAATTAATTGTTTCATTTTATTTTTTTATTGTTGAATAATGAATCTAAAGTGTAGAACTACACCTATAGAACAACTCCTAATGAGAAAGCGTGGCAACCCCGAGGTATAAAAAATTATAAGCATCTTAAGACGAGCAGGATCAGAAGTAGATCTAAAAGGGAATCAATCCCCATAGTAGTCGAGCTCTTTACCTACTCAGTAGTCTTGCCACTAAGCTGCATCATTTGCTCGTCCTAACGAAAACCACCATTCGTAGATCCAGTCTCTAAGTTTTCCACACTCCTTGCATATCTCATCGCCATCTTGCATATTTGCCTGATATATCGGCAATATTATGTCGGAAATATCAACATCTTCTGTCCGAAAGGATTAGAAGTCCAAATTTTATAAGGCAGGTGTACTAACGTGCAATCAGTACAAGGTGACCAAGTACCAACCAGAGAAAGTACTCGCAAGAGTGCGAAGACTGGTCAATACTCGAGCACCTAACCACTAGGCACTAGGTTACCCGACCCAACTATGAACTATGAACTAAAAAACTATGCACTAAAAAAATCTATGCTCTATTATCTGTTCTCTATTATCTAAAAGACTAAGCACTACCTAACTATGAACTATGCACTATTCACTAGAAAAACTATGAACTAAAAAATTTGCACCTAAACTGTCACACATATTATTCCTTTAAGTACGGGACACTATCCCCCGACCAGCTCGTCACCGCCGCCCACGAGCAAGGCCTCACTACACTAGTACTGACCGACATCAACAACAGCTCTTGCAGCTACCAGTTTATCAGCGCCTGCAGACAGCGAGGGATCAAGCCTATACTCGGTATGGAATTCAGAACGGTACAAAAGAATACAACCGAAGAAGCCCCCATCACAGTCTTCAGCATCAAAGACTCCAAGTTTGCCTATGTCGCTATCGCCCAAAACAAAGAGGGCTGGAGAGAAATAAATGAATGGCTCACCCGACACTCACTCGCCAACGAGCCCGTCCCGCCTATCGCTCCAGATTTCCAGCACGCTTATGTCATCTATCGCAAGCTACCCAAGCCCATCGCCGAGCTCCGCGACAACGAGTACATCGGTGTGCGACCGGGAGAAGTCAACCACCTTTTTACTTCCTATCTCAAAGAACATCAAGAAAAACTTGTCGTCTTTGCACCGATCACTTTTCTCGGTGATACGGGATACAAAACCCATAAGCTCCTCCGCTGTATCGATCTCAATATTGTCCTCGGTAAGCTAGACAACAAGCACTGCGCTAAAGCCTCGGAACGTATCTATACACCACACGAAATCGAGCAACTCTTTCTCCCTTACCCAAGTATCTTAGAGAATACACAGAGACTCCTAGACAACTGTGTCGTAGAGATGCACGACACCCCGCTCAACAATCGACAGACCTTTACTGGCTCGCGAGATGGTGATATGAAACTCCTCACCAAGCTGGCCACAAGCGGTTGCCTACGACGTTACGGCGCCCGTAATCGCAAAGCTATAGAGCGGACAGAGAAGGAACTTGGCGTCATAGAAAAACTAGGCTTTGCCGCTTACTTTCTCATTACCTGGGATATCATCAGGTATGCGACGACGGTAGGCTATCATCACGT
This sequence comes from uncultured Saprospiraceae bacterium, assembly GCA_937969415.1. Classification (GTDB taxonomy): domain Bacteria; phylum Bacteroidota; class Bacteroidia; order Chitinophagales; family Saprospiraceae; genus RFSX01. Next base: position 28,931 of record CALBWK010000234.1, read on the forward strand.
AGGCAGAGGTAGCGGGGCCAACTCTATCGTCGCCTATAATATCGACATCACAGATGTGGACCCTATGGATCTAGACCTCTACTTTGAGCGCTTTATCAACCCTCATCGGACTTCACCACCAGACTTTGACATCGACTTCTCTTGGGATGAACGCGATGATGTCACAGATTATATTTTTAAGCGGTACGGCAAGGAGCATACAGCACTACTCGCGACTTATAATACCTTTAAGGGGAAGTCTATCATCCGAGAACTCGGCAAGGTAATGGGTCTGCCTAAGAACGACATCGACCTCATCGTCAACGAACCCCACGCTACAGAAAAGCATCATCCCTTTGCCAAGCACATATTTAAGTACGGTAAGCTCATAGAAGGATTTCCCAATCACTTATCGATCCACGCGGGTGGCATTCTTATCAGCGAAGAGCCGCTCAATTATCATACGGCCTTACAGATGATGCCTAAGGGATTTGCCATCACCCACTTTGATATGTACGGCGCCGAAGATCTCAATTTTCATAAGTATGATATCCTCTCGCAGCGTGGCCTTGGACACATCAAGGACGCCGTCACACTTATCGCCGAGAACCAAGGCAGAGCTGTAGACATCCATAAAGTCGAAGACATCAAGCAAGACCTCAAAGTCCGCAAGCAACTCAAATCTGGAAAGTGCATTGGCTGCTTCTACATCGAGTCGCCAGCGATGCGTGGCCTCCTCAGCAAGTTACGTTGCGACAACTACACCTCTCTTGTCGCCGCCAGTTCCATTATACGACCGGGGGTAGCCAAGTCGGGAATGATGAGAGAATACATCCATCGCTTTCATAATCCAGAATCGTTTACCTATATCCATCCTATCTTTGAGGAGCATCTGGGTGAGACCTATGGCGTGATGGTCTACCAAGAAGATGTAATGAAAATTGTGCACCACTTTGCGGGATTGGATCTCGATGAGTCCGATGTACTGCGGCGGATTATGTCAGGGAAGAAAAAGTCTTCTGATACTTTCTATGAACTGCAAGAAAAATATTTTCGCAATTGCCAAAAGAGAGGCTACCCTAAGGCACTAGCTCTAGAGGTGTGGCGACAAGTGGAGAGCTTTAGTGGATACTCTTTCTGCAAGGCGCACTCGGCGAGCTTTGCCGTGGAGAGTTTTCAAAGTCTTTACCTGAAGACTTATTTTCCTAAAGAATTTATGGTGGCCGTCATCAATAACTTTGGTGGGTTCTACTCTACAGAAGTCTATGTCCACGAGGCGCGGATGTGCGGCGCCAATATCGAGGCACCCTGCATCAATCACAGCACCTATCTCACGACCATCTATGGTGATGATATCTACATCGGCTTCTGTCATATCAGCGCCCTAGAAAAAAAAGTAGCTCAGCGCATCATCCACGACAGAGAGGACAATGGCCACTATACCAATATGGAAGAATTTGTCAGTAGGGTCGACATCAGTAAAGATCAACTCGAGCTGCTTATCAGAATCGGCGCTTTTAGATTTACAGGAATGAACAAGTATGCGCTAATGTGGGAAAAGAATGCTGTCCACAACCCCCAAGTCAAACACAATGGTAGCGGGCAGCTCTTCGGTATGGAATCTGAAGATTACGAACTCCCTGTGCTAGAGGAGACCGATTATGAGCAAGCCTTTGACGAGATAGAGCTCCTCGGCTTTCCGCTATGTTCGCCCTTCTCACTGCTACAGACAGACTTTCGTGGAGACCTTCAAGTCAAGAGCTTAGCTCAAAGCATCGGTCGCCATGTGCGGATGGTCGGGTACTTTATTGCCAGGAAAAATGTAACAACATCCAATCGTAAGCTGATGAATTTCGGGACGTGGATAGATAGCGAGGGATACTTTTTTGATACGACACATTTTCCACCCAGCCTCGCCCGCTCTCCTTTTAGAGGTAAAGGTTGTTATCTCCTCACTGGAAAGGTTGTGGAAGACTTTGGTTTTCCGAGTATGGAGGTTGACAAGATGGAAAAGCTACCATATGTGATGGATGAGCGCTACTAGTCGGTAGTGAGTGGATAGCGACCGACAGTGATATCTTGCATTGCGGTTAAACTTGCTGTATCTATGTCATTTCTAAATAAAAGTCTATCTTAGAATATATTGCCGACTGAATATTCCTATCTAGTATAAATTCCCTTTTTACATATAATTTAACACCTATGAAAAATAGTATTAAAGTACTAGGCCTACTTATAATGTTCTTAACAGCCTGTACTGACAAAAAATCTCAAACATCCAATGTAAGTGAGACCTCAAAAGTCGAACCTGATCAGTTACAGGAAATGGAAACTTTAACAAATGAAATGGAAGAAACTACTCTAAAAATAGAAGAAAAGGCAGACGAACTCGATGCTTTATTGGAGGAGCTTGACAATTGATCTCTGGAATTCGTTTTATAGCTGTCAACAGATTTAATAATTTAAAAAGAAAAAAATGTTACGGATCACACAAACAATACGTAGAATATTCCCACTTATTATAGCACTTGTCCTATTCTCGTTGACTGAGGGTACTGCTCAAGGGAAGAGCCAAGGGAAGGCAAAAGGTAAGGACAAATCAGAGCAAGCTACATCAAAGGCAAAAAAACATGCTGACGATACTCAAGAGACTCTCGATGAACAGACCGAAGAATTACTAGAATCAGAAGATAGAGTGAACCAAAAAGGTAAAGAAAAAGGAAAAGACAAAGGAAAAGACAAAGGAAACAAAGGTAAAGACAGAGCTAAGTCAGATAACGAAAATAAAGGCAAAAAAAACAAGTCGCGTGAGGATGAAGATGATGAAGATGAGGATGATGATGATGATGAGAATGACGAAAAAGCCAAAGGCAAGAAGGATAAATCTGACAAATCTAAGGGCAAAGCCTTTGGTAAGAACAAAGGCGATCTAAAAGGAAAAGCCTTTGGTCAAGAACGTGCAGCACAAGCTAAAGCCAATCAGAAGGAAAAGAAAGCCAAAATGGAGCAAAGCATCGAAAAGAACGGTGCTAAAGCTGAGCAGGCCAAAGAGCGGATAGCGGCTGCCAAAGCCAAAGCCGAGGAAGCTAGAAAAAATGGTGAGATTTCGCAAGAGGCCTATGATAAGCGTATGGATAAAATCCAGAAAGCTGAAGAATTGACAAAAGAATTGGAATCTGAGATTTCGAAGGGAAAAGCTAAAGCTAGGAAGGCCATATAGAGACCATCGAATAAACGAAAAGAGGGCGGCCTTATGAATAAGTGCCGCCCTTTCTTATTGAAATTTAATTCTATTTAACCAATATTGGGTCGGAAATTCCATCGGGATCACCTACCACATTACCATCTATCGTATTGGCACCTATCATAAGCAAGCCTGCGATATGAGGAGCAGCCATAGAGGTACCACTAATTGTGTGATAACTTCCATCATTCCAGGTAGAGAGGATATCTACTCCTGGGGCACAATATTTTACCGAGGCACCATAATTAGAAAAATTTGCAAAGGCGTCAAAACTGTCCATCGCTGACACTGTAAATACATTAGGTCCAATGGCTCTGGCAGGAGATGAATTATCTGTATCCTCTGCAGAATTACCAGCAGCAATTACGAATTTAACTCCTGTACTCTGTGCAGCATTTATTACAGCCTGATCCAAAGTTTGGTAAACACCACCACCTAAACTCATATTAGCTACATCTCCTGGACGAGCATATCGAGCTACATGGTCTACACCTGCAAGTATTCCAGACCAAGATCCGGAACCTGAACGATCCAACACCTTTACGGGCACTACAGTAGCTCCCGCAGCTACACCGATAACACCAAAGTCATTATCCATTGCAGCTATGGTGCCAGCCACGTGTGTTCCATGACCATTATTATCATCAGTTCCTGCGTCTCTACCTCTTGTGTAAGCTGAGAACTCATAAGTCCTGTCTATGTTCAGGTCAGTATGATCTAAATCGATACCTGAATCCAGTATCCAGGCAACACTGCCCGCATGAGGTTCACCGCCATTGACCCTAGAAATTCCCCATGGTGTCTCTTGTGCAGGAGTTGTCTCTGGCTCTGGTTCTGAGTCACCAGTTTTGTTCCAACCCTTACCAGGAGGAGGGCCCAAGGTAAGTACCTCATCAAGTTCGATATTGTCTATTTCTGTCAACATCTCAAGCTTTTTTACTTGTCCTGGAGATAAGTAAGCTGTAAATCCTTTAAGTGCAGAAGAATAGGTATGCTCTGGTTCTTGGTCTGCGCCTATATTTTTTAGCAGACCCTTTCCTATACCTTTTACCTCAGAGAGAGTTTCCATATCTACACCCTCTTTCAGTGTGATGACATATCTGTCTCTTCCACGTAGCGATAGTTCACTATCCGCGCTTACACCATCTGGAGCTGTTAAGTAATCCAACTCACTGTCGTGAGTACATTGGATATAAATCATAGATAACACCGCTGTTCCCAACAGCATTGCTTTTGTTCTTAGTTTCATTAAAAGTAAGGTTGTTATTATTTATAAATATTCTATCACAAACAAGACAAACCCAATAATTCTCACCCTAGATAATTATTGTTAAAAACCTCTTGAAGTAGATTCATTTACATCCTAAAACATCACTAAGTCTAATTCTTTACAGAAGAAATTTAACATATTATACAAATTGTCAATACCATAAGATTCAACTATCAATGAAAAAACTAAAACAGTATCTCCTCCAAAAAAAAACCGTACCATCATCATTTGATAGTACGGCACAACATTATTATCGACTAATGTCTAATATATCTTATCGCATCTTCAAAAGTTGCTATGTCATCGTCTGTGACTCTGATGATACTTTTACAAAATAGAGTCCTTGCGCCAAATCACTTGAATCCAAGGTATACACTGCCTGCAATAAAATACCGTATACTAATCAATAGTTAACATAATCACATTGACCAATAGAACTTATGCATTTCCAAAAAAAACATCCTTACCCCTTCTGTGTCCTGACGTTACTTTTCCGGAATGATTTGGTGGCTTAACAATTTGTCAATACTTTGGCCTTCCTAATTACGGCAAGGATTCCAAACATAGAATCTACTCAAATAGTCTAATTTTCTTAATTGTACTTATAATACTGAGTAAACGCTAAACCTGCAAGACTTTACAAAGACATCATTTTAGATACTTTACAAAACTCTCATTATGCTTAGGATAATCCTTCTAGTACTTGTGCCTTTCTTTTCTGCTGCACAGATAACAGACGATCTTCATAATATTATCGAAGAAATAGACTTGAGTCAAGATACTGCTCGTGGCATCTACGATTGGATGACAGAAAACATAAAATATGATGTCAAAGAACTTAAGAGAGTAGAAGAAGCGAATAAGAAGCGTGGCCAAAAAACGAAGAAGAGCCAAGAGGAATGGGAAGAGAGTTTATTAAAATCTGTTATTAAGAAGAAGAAAGGTGTCTGCCAAGGCTACTCGATACTCTTTGATGCCATTGCCAAAGAGTTAGGTTTGCCCTCGGCCATTATTACTGGCTACGTAAAAGACAATGATGGAAAAATTCTCAATAAGATAGGTCACTCCTGGAACGCTATTAAGACAGATGGACGCTGGATTCTCGTCGATGCCACCTGGGGTGCAGGTTACCTAAATGAACGAGGAAAATTTATTAAAGCAAATAAAGACAACTGGTATGATGTAGATCCTAGTGAAATGATAAAACGACATATGCCATATGATCCTTTATGGCAGTTATTAGAGGATCCTGTCTCTTATGCTGAATTCAAAAATGATAAGACAGAAGAGGCCTCAATCACTATTATTATTCCCGATGATGTCGACAAGCAAGTCCATCTAACTTTTGCTGAAAGTCAAATTGCCGCTATAGAAAGATCTGAAAAATTTGGGTACGCCAATAATCTCACTAAAAAATGGAGAAAATTTAACTCGAAAAATTTAGAAGTTAAAAGTGACCAAGAAACAGGAGAAAATCTTAATGACCTCAATGCGTTGATGATTCAATACTCTGATGAGTACAATATCTATCTAAAAAATGGAAGGAAAAAACAAATTAAAGGAAAGCAATGGACAAGTGCTTACTCCTTAGAAAGATTAAAGACGCTTGCACCTCAAGTCGACAAGGTCATAGAAGAATACGAGAGCCTAGACGTTAACAATCGCAGCTTAAGCAAAGTCATTACAAAGAACAAAACTCAAGCAAAAAAACTACTCAGATATATCAATAAAGAGATAGAATTCTTGGAAGGCAATTAAGAACAGTATTTATTCCTGCGCTTCACTCGATTCAAATGCAATTACTATTAGCAAGAAAAGGTGCACTCGTAGCCTAACGTCAACACCTTAGCAAAAGAATAAAAAGTCTCTGTCGAAGACAGTTACAATACAATACATAGCCATCTCTCAACGTCAATCACTATAACACAAGCATCATAAAGAGTTTACAACATCGTAAAAAACAGGTGCAAATTAGGATACTTCCTAATAAAATTAATTCTACCTTTGACCTAGAAAATTTAATTATGATGTTTACCTGTACGAGTTCGAGACTGCTTACACAACCAATCAACCGGTAGGAAGACACCATATACAATAATAAAAATTGCAAAGCCTTGTCGACCTCTCGACAGGGCTTTTTTAATATGAAACTGTTAGAATTATATAAAAAATCATTCTCTGGCCTCTCCAAAGACGTGTGGTCGTTAGCACTCATCTATCTTGTCAATAGATGTGGTGAGATGGTCATTCCTTTTATGAGTGTATACCTGACGACGCAGCTGGGCTTTGGAAAAACTGAAGCTGGGATTGTTCTTTTTTGTTTCGGTCTAGGTGCACTGATGGGATCCAACTTAGGTGGCTATCTCAGTGATCGTATTGGCAACTTTAAGGTAATGGTGATCAGTCTAGCCGGTTGCGGGACAGGTTACATCAGCATATTGTTCTTTCAAGATTTTATAGCGTTGTGCCTAGTGCTCTTGGTTACTGCCATCTTTTCTAGTATGTTCAGTCCAGCAGCTTTTAGTGCGGTGACGATGTGGGGTGATCCCAAAAATCAAACGAGAGGTTTCTCTTTATTGAGGATGGCCATCAACCTTGGCTTTGCCATAGGGCCTGCGGTGGGTGGCCTGCTCGCTCATAAGTATGGCTACAGTTGGGTCTTTATTGTGGATGGCTTGACTTGCTTTATCGCTGTAGCAGTACTCTTTCTGGTGCTTCGTCATCGCAATATCAAGTTCGAGAAAAAACCCAAGGTCCAATCGGCTTCACCCTCTCCCTACAAAGATGGTTTCTTGATGCTCTTTCTTTTTCTTAATCTCATCAATATGGTGGCCTTCTTCCAGATTCTTTTTTCTGTGCCCGTCTACTTTAAGGAAGTCGTTATGATGGATGAGTTTCTGATCGGTCTCTTTTTTACCGCCAATGGTATATTGGTCTTTCTATGGGAGATGCCACTTGTCTATATCATCGAGCAGAAAAAGAAATTTATACAACCTATGATAGCAGGAGCCATTCTTATCGGTATCGCTTTTGCTTGTCTCAACATATTCTCTAGCCCTATTGTCGCCATTACTCTATTTAGCTTACTCATCGCTATCGGTGAGGTCATCAATTTCCCGCTCATTCCGACACTAGCGATGAAGCGGGCCGACACAGACAATCAAGGAAAATATATGGGAGTCGTATCGATGATGTTTGCTATGGCTTTTCTTATATCTCCCGTGGCAGGGCTACCTGTTATCGACCTTGTAGGATACGATGTGTACTATTTTATTGCGGCAGGGCTTTCCGTGCTGTCGGGTTTTTGTTTGTGGTTGCTGCGGAGGCGATTTGATGATATGGCGGAAGACTAGTGCAGAGGGTTTAGGTTTAAAGGGTTTAAAGGCATAAGGGTTTAAGGGTTTAAAGGTTTAAAGGTTGAGGGTTTGTACGGGAGGCGGTTCTTCACATTCGACTTTCTTCGTTCGCTCAGTGTAGGCCTTTAGGAAATCAGAAGGCAGTGGCAGAGTGCATAGTTTGTCGCTGAGCTGCGAGTCTCCAATATCCCTACTGACAAAAATGAATTAACTTTAACTGATTATGTGAGAGGGAAAAATTTCTTTTCATCTTGCTAGCACAGGTACAATCAATGATGAGAGCAATATTATTTCTAACCTTATGCTTCTGGCAGGTCGTCCTCGCCGCCCAGAAAGAAGACCATATTTGGTTGTACAACTGGTCCAATTCATTTTTTGCCGAGCCAAATGATGAGTGGGGTTGCAGTGTGATTGATTTTAATTCTTTACCTCCTAGTATCTATGAGAAGCCGGAGATTACCTTAAGCTCTAGCGAGGCGCATG
>CALBWK010000235.1 GCA_937969415.1 uncultured Saprospiraceae bacterium
GGCTGCTTGCAGAAGTAATTCATTTATAAAGATCAAGGATGCGGAAACCGAAGGCTGGGTAGCTCCTGGTCTATGCGCGAAAGATCATTCTGTTTTAGATAGGCAATTCAATGTATATCTACATAATGACTTAGTGTGCTGTATCATAGATGAGGCTAGTAAGGGTGATGTAGAATGCGAAGATTTTATAATTGCACATATTTCCAATTATGACCCTCAGTTCTCTAATGGCTATTTGTTTTGTAAAGAGACTAAGATGAAGGCAGTTGTTTCAAAGAAAATAGCTGAAGCACAGTATAGACATCTTGAGTCTAATCCAAATTTTTTTAAATGCGTAGAAGGAATTCATAGTTCTTATTGTCCTGGTAATAATTTAACATTGGATCTGATTGATGGTATTCGCTTACTTAATAATATGAGCATTGATGGCACTGAGTTTTTTACTGAAGAATTAACTACAACTGGAGATACGAATCACTGCGGCTGTGATAGTGCTCTTGCTTTTTTTAATTCTCTACGTAGGCATATTGAAATGGGTAATGTAGATTTAAGGCCTTATTTGAATCAACCTGATTCTAAGTAGTATATGAGCAAACGATTTTTCACGATCCCTTTTCTTGACTCCAAGTATAATCTACTAATAATAGGGTTGTGTATGCTTAGTGGGTTGTCTTCTTGTTTTATGTCTAAAAATCATAGTTTGGATATTGGAGACAGTAAGGATCAATTCTTAATTATAAAAAGTGAGATGGATTCTTTACTCGCTAATTACGGTGACAATCCTGAGGCTTGTATACAAGTGCTAGATCTTGTTAGTTATTCTGAAGACTATTTGCCAGATGGCAATCTGTATAGGGATTTAGAGCGGTTAGAATATTTTTACGAATATGGCAAGATACTCGAATGTGTCTGTGATGAAATTAAGTCAGGGAATAAGAAAGCTGAATCTGTAATGATTCGATATCTAACGAATTATTACAATTCTATAGAAGAAAAGGGATTTTATGATGTTGGTGATTTATCTCTTTTTGCCATTTTGTGGGATATGAAAGATAGTGCTGTGTTGCCTTTAATCGAGAAAATGGCTTTAGATAATTCTGATCCAAAGAATCAATCAAATGATGAAGTTTTTGGCGATCCAGATTTAGTCGTAACGGGTCAGTTGTTGTCCTTGGCAAGAATAAAAAGTATCGATGGGTTGACAACCTTTTCTGAGGTCTTTGGGGAGGCATACCATAGCTATACAAATTCAAATACGAACTGCAGTCGAGTTGATAGATGGAAAAAAGTTGTCTTGCCTATACTGAATCAGGCTATAGAATTCAATACTATCGAGTATTTAGATTCAGGTTTTAGTGGTGATTTCAATCCTGACTTGCGTATGAGTGATTCTTGTAAATGATTATAGTATTGTCAGTTTCTAGTAGTTTACTTAGTCTTAGTATCACTTATTTGCCAAAAATATCTCTTGCTACTAGATGCAAATCTACCGACGAGTTGTTAAGCGATGATTCCGTTAGTCCGTTTACAGTAATCACTGTATTAAATAAGGCTTTTTTACTTTTAGTCTTTTCTCTGAATACGGCTCTTTTTCTTTCTAGGTCAGAAAAGTCTTTGGGTTTTAATTGGAGTTCTGTCTTGTAAAACTTTATTTCGCAGAGATTGATGCTGTCATCAGCTCTGTCGATAACGAGATCTATCTGTGCTCCCTGCTCACCTGTACTTCCAGAGCTGTAAAATGAATATGCGTCTGCTGCCAATCCACCTAGTTGTAGAGCGCCAAGTATTTGTCTATAGTATTTGATGCAGAGGTTTTCGAAAGCAAACCCTGCCCAGGCAAGATACTCAGGCTTGTTCTGATAACTCAGCCAAGACTTTATTGGTGTCCCTTCTATAAACTTTAAATAGAATAGAGAGTACTCATCTACCAGTCTATAGAGAGAGTCTCTTTTTTTCTTTCCATACGGGGTGAGGCGAATGATGAAGTCTGTGTCTTCCAGTTCTTGCAGTAGTTTTGTAAGTGCGCCACCGTTTTTTATCCCAGAGGAGGAAGAAATTCCTTTTCGAGTTAAGCCTTTCCATTTTTTAGAAAGGGCTTTGATGACTTTGATATGATTTTCGTGTCTGGTAAATAGTGCAGGATAGAGGTTGTCAAATTCTTGGTGGAGTAGGCCATCTTTATCTAGGCAGAGTCTATCTATAGCTTGTGCGACTGATTCTCCTTTCTGTAAATCTTCTAAGTAATAGGGGATGCCGCCTATGGACATGTAGAGTTGGAGTGTTTGATAGAGGTTGTGATTTATTTTTTTCGACTTTAAGAAAGCGCTTGTTTCTGCTAGTGTGAAGGGCTTGAGGTGGATTTTTTGAGTGATACGGTTATGTAGTCCACCTTTGTTGTTGATGACCTTTCTAATCATCCAAGAGGCAGAACTTCCACAGATAATAATGAGTATGTTTTGCTGCGCTGCCCAGTTGTTCCACCAGTAGGTAAATTCTGTCAGAAAGGAAGAGCGGTGACTATCTAGCCACGGAAACTCATCAAAGAATAAAATTTTTCTCTGCGAACGGTCTAATTGTGTAAGGTAGGTCGTGAGTATATTAAAGGCTTCTGCCCAGCTAGATGGCGGCATTGATGGGCTAACAGCTCCGCTATATTTATCTAGCTGCAAAGCAAACTTTTTAAGTTGGTTTTCTGCTGTAGCATCTTGTGTACCTATAAGCTTGTAATGCAGTTTATCTTTGAGATAGTTGGTGATAAGATAGGTCTTGCCGACACGTCTTCGCCCCGTTATGACCATTAGATCTGCTTTCTTTCTTTTGAGTACTTTATCTATGAGCTTAGTTTCTTTGTTTCTTCCAACCATCTGAATATCTTATAGTTAAACATCGAAAAATCTGTAATTCTAGCTGTAGTTCTGGAATTAGTATAGATAAAGCTAGTATTATTTGCTCTATTATTCGCTTTAACGCATATATATTCTGAGATAAAGCTACCAATAGGATGCTTATTGCTCGCTTTAAGTAGTGTGTATTATCAGATAAAGCTAGAAATATGGTTGAATAGATTTGGTTTGTATGGCTAGTTTTGATGATCATATTATGTGCTAAGCTGCGATACACTTTTGTTACTGGTAGAAATAGTAGGGATAGGTTGGCAGGTTGGCATCGCTTATGAACTCTAAGAGAACTCAATCTATTGTAGCGGTGCTGAATGTTATTATGGTTAAGCAGCTACTATAGAGCAACTGCTCACGGATGCTTGAGTAAGGTACGCTGAAGGCGAAGTCTGCATTTATAATGTCTTAGTTGGTCTTACCATTAAAAGGTCTCTAAAAATGAAAGAGCCTTTAGCTTCTCATCAGCCGTCAGCACCACTGCATTGTGCTCTAGTGCAGTGGCCACTATAATCCTATCGGCAGGGTCACCGTGAAAGGTATTGGCAAATTTTCGAGTGTGGTCAGCTACTTGTGGAGATAGGGTAAGTGGTTTGTATTGTCTTTTCTTGATAAGATCGGCGAAGAACTGTGTTAGCGTCACTGGCATCTCAATACGACCTTTTCCGACCAGCATCCCCAGCTCCCAATAGGAGATAGTAGAAAAGTAACACTGGCCCTGATAACGCTTAATCTTCTTCTCTATAGTTGGTGTAAAGCGATGATGACCCATCATATCCCAAATGAGGTAATGGGTGTCCACCAATAGCTTCTGCTTACTCATCGGGCTCAGCAGCTTTGGAGATGGTGGAGTAGAGACTGTCATCTAGTGCTTCATAGGGCTTCATAGGTTGGTCGACTATGTTGTCGATGATCTTGATGCCAACTTTATAGGACTCAAGGCGATCTTGATAGGCCTGCTCTTCATCTTGCTCAAAGCTAGACTCGGGTAAGATACGAGCGACCACTTTGCCGCGCTTAGTCAATAGAATGGCTTGACCTTCTACGATCTTATCGAGATACTCCTTAAGCTTATCTCGGAACTCTGTTATGGGCACTGAATATTCCACACATTAAATGTACGTTTAATTCGTACGTTTTGCAAGTCTTGAAAATATATAACCCTCAAGTATTAAAGGCCTACAGCCAGCTTTGTCGAGAGATGCTCACCATTGTTTGCAAGGATGATACAATGATATACGCCTGGTGTCAAGTTCTCTAGGACGAGTGTGCCAAAATTGGCGACGAGATCCTCGCGGTGTACGATGTTTCCAAGTTGATCTCTTATCGTTAGTTGCCAGTCTTCAAATGGTAATTCGTAATGAAGCTCTTGAGTTGCTCCTAGTGGATTGGGGTAGAGACTAAAGGCGTTAACTTCTTCATAAGTAGAACTAGTTCCTATCCCCACAGTGACTCTTTCTAATGGAGCTGTGAATGGATTATTATCAGCTGCCTGCATATAAAAGGATATCTCATCATCGTCAAACCAAATTAAATCTAAGGTGTCATTGATAAGCACAGTCTCTCCAGGGTTGATTAAAGTATCAAGGTCTAAAGTGTATACGCGTCTTTTGAAATCAACTGTAATATAACTTGCGTTAATGCCAGTGTGTTGTGTCGGTAGATTTCCTGTGTTATGTATAGCAAAGACTATGGGGCCTACTAATGAACCTGACGAATTGATGTTTAAGGCTTGTTCTACAACTTCAAATTCTAATTGAGGGCGCTTATCGAGTTCTTGCAGAATTCTTTTTTCTTGTCTATGCAAAAAGCGAATGCCATTGTCTTCGATATGAACTTTGGCAACAAGGTAATCATCATTTATTCTGAAATTTTCGATGTTATAGAGCGGACTCGTTTCTTGATATAGCCATCCAAATAAACCTGTATCTGATTTGGCATAACGGACAACTCTGTCCAATGCATCATTTTCTAACACATAAAAGCAACAAGCATCTACTTCCAGTTGGATGCTTTCACCTGGATTGTTTCTGAGCGGGAGTGTATCTTGAATGATTTCCATAAGTGTATCCAGTACAATTATTTTGTCTTCAAGTAGAATGTAATTATTCTCTTCGTCATAGGCGAAGTCCTTAATATTTTGATCAAAAGTGAAAATTTCTGAAAATACACCTCTGCTCAGCACCTTATCCTTCCAGCTATAGGATCCCAAAATATCAGTAGGCCTAGAACCAAATCCATCAGCAGAGATATTATCATTTCTATATGTCAAGTCGGAGAGATTCAGTCTGGCACCACCATTGGCGCTCAATACATAATATGACCCCAAGTGAGTGTCAATGGATTTGATAAATCGTATCTGAGAATTAAAAGAGCCTCCTTGGGTATCTTGATTGTATAGTGTCTGACTGATTTCCCCTAAAACATTTTTTTCTACCAATGCAATCTTCTTTATCGGAACGTCAGAATCAAAAAGATCTGCTACTACTAGTTCCCACTCATTAGGATTTGTCTCAAAAAACTTCGCACCATAGGCTCCATCAGTATGGTCAAAAACAAAGCTTGTCCCTAAGCTATCTATAGTGCTGATAACATAGCTAATTCCATTTCCAGATTGGATTTGATACAGTTTGTCTCCCTGTTGGAGGTAGTCCAATATAGCATTTGGTCTAAAGGAGGAACAAAATTCCTCATAGTCCTGAGCAGACAGAGATAGTGTTAGCGAAGTGAATAAGGTGCCAAATAGGAGTAATCGTAAAGTGCCCATAATAATCTTATTGTATATCGATTTGCATACTTTAAACTAGACCTTCATAGGAAGAACCTAAAGTAGAATGCAAAAAAGTGATTATAAAAAAGGACAGAATGAAGTTGGATTACTACAAATATAAGAAATAATTATTCTAAGCTCTATAAAACTAAGGAAGACTCTTTAGGTAGAATTAAAATTAAACTTAAGACAAACTACAACGGAATATTCCCGTGCTTCTTCTTAGGCAAGCTCACCGCCTTATTTTCCAAGAGCGCAAAGCCTCGAATAAGTTTCCTTCTAGTATCCTTAGGTGCTATCACCTCATCGACAAAGCCGCGCTCGGCTGCCGAGTATGGATTAGCAAATAGGCGAGCATACTCCGCTTCTTTTTCAGCGAGCTTAGCGGCTGGGTCAGCGGCAGAGGCAATCTCTTTTCTGAAGATAATCTCACTGGCTCCCTTGGCACCCATCACGGCGATCTCTGCAGAAGGCCACGCAAAGTTGAGATCAGCGCCGATGTGCTTAGAGTTCATTACATCATAAGCACCACCATAGGCTTTTCTAGTGATCACAGAGATACGGGGCACAGTTGCCTCGCTCAGCGCAAAGAGTAACTTAGCGCCATTGGTGATGATGGCATTCCATTCTTGATCTGTGCCGGGCAAGAAACCGGGTACATCTACAAGTACTAGAAGCGGCACATTAAAGCAATCACACGTCCGCGTAAATCTTGCAGCCTTCTTAGACGAGTTGACATCAAGAACGCCAGCTAGACTCATCGGTTGGTTGGCAATAATGCCAATGCTCTTTCCAGCCAATCGCGCATAACCGACGACGATATTTTCTGCGTAGTCTTTATGGATTTCGAAAAAACTTTCTGTGTCCACAATCCCATCTATAACAGACTTGATATCATAAGGCTTGGTCGCTGTATCCGGAATAATGCTTTCCAATTCCTCTCTGATTTCATCACCTAGAGTATAGGGTAGAGCCGCTGGTTTCTCCTCACAATTTTGTGGGAGGTAGCTGAGCAATGTTTTTATTTGATTAAGGCAGTCTAGATCATTGGATGCCGTAAGGTGTGTAACGCCAGATTTTGTAGAGTGGGCACTGGCACCACCGAGTTCTTCTGACGTAACCTCTTCATTGGTTACTGTCTTGACAACATTAGGTCCAGTGACAAACATATAACTGGAGTCCTCCACCATAATCGTGAAGTCTGTCATTGCTGGCGAGTAGACCGCACCTCCAGCACAAGGGCCCATAATGGCAGAGATTTGAGGGATGACACCTGAGGCTTGTACATTTCTGTAAAAGATGTCTGCATACCCGCCTAGTGAGCGGACACCTTCTTGTATCCTTGCACCACCACTATCATTGAGCCCGATAAGCGGTAAGCCTGTCTTCATCGCCAGATCCATAATCTTGCAAATCTTCTCTGCGTGTGTCTCAGAAAGTGAGCCACCAAAGACTGTGAAGTCTTGAGCAAAAATATAAACAGGTCTGCTGTCTATAGTCCCGTGACCAGTAACAACACCATCCCCATAGAAGATCTGATCTTCCATTCCGAAGTCTTTGGTTCTATGCGTCACCAAGATGCCTATCTCATCAAAAGAACCATCATCTAATAGCAGATGTATTCTTTCACGTGCTGTCAGTTTTCCCTTCGCGTGTTGCTTAGAGATACGATTTTCTCCACCGCCTAGTTTGGCGAGGTCAGTGAGCTTTTTGAGA
>CALBWK010000236.1 GCA_937969415.1 uncultured Saprospiraceae bacterium
GCATACTTCTTTTTGCTTGGAAGAAAATTACATTATTATCCCCCAACATATAAACGAAGGCGTTACCAGAACGGAGATCTCTCGGCGATGCTCGAGATGAAAAATTGTGTTTTCACAAAGAGAATCATATACATCAAATCAACACCCCACTCCCTTTTCTTTCCGACCGCAGCGCAGCGAAGTGGAGGAATCTTCGTTCTCGTATTGAGAAAATTTCTTTCTACAACTCCCTTTCTAATTAAAGCAGAATAGAATTAAATTACATTATTATCCCCCAACACATAAACGAAGGCGTTACGAGAACGGAGATCTCTCGGCGATGCTCGATATGAAAAAAATGGCGGGCAGCGGTTCTCCCTTCAGGGAGTCAGAGGGTAGCGTAGCAGAGATTCATTTTACAAAACTATCTTAGTCTACCTGACAAGCACAACAACCCACTCCCTTTTCTTTCCGACCGTAGTGCAACGGAGTGGAGGAATCTTCGTTCTCGTATTGAGAAAACTTCTTTTTGCAACTTCAATTCTAATTTAATCAGAATTATAATTGAGCTTTCACTACTTTAGCAGTAGACATTGGTGTAAAACTGATTAGCATACTTCTTTTTGCTTGGAAAAAATTACATTATTATCCCCCAACATATAAACGAAGGCGTTACGAGAACGGAGATCTCTCGGCGATGTTCAAGATGAAAAAAATGGCGGGCAGCGGTTCTCCCTTCAGGGAGTCAGAGGGTAGCGTAGCAGAGATTCATTTTTGAAAACTTTCTTTAGGCTATCTAACAAACCAACAACCAACTCTTTTTCATTCCGACCGAAGCGCAGCGGAGTGGAGGAATCTCCGTTCTAGTATTGAGAAAACTTCTTTCTACACCTCCCTTTCTAATTTAATCAGAATTATAATTGAGCTTTCACTACTTTAGCAGTAGACATTGGTGTAAAACTGATTAGCATACTTCTTTTTGCTTGGAAGAAAATTACATTATTATCCCCCAACATATAAACGAAGGCGTTACCAGAACGGAGATCTCTCGGCGATGCTCGAGATAAAAAAAATTGTGTTTCCTAAAATCTTATAATCCTAAAAATCCTAATTCAGACAATTGCGGGCAGCGGTTCTCCATCGCTCAGCCACCCACCCGATTCTGATGAATCGGTTCTCTCATTTCAAAAGTCCATTTAGGACTTTTGATGCAGCGGAGCTGCAACATTCGTTCACCTACGCCAGATTATGATAGATGCTACTCACATCATCATCTTGCTCCATTAAGTCGACAAGTGCTAACACTTCATCAATCTGCTCTTCTGAGAGTTCTTTGGTGATGGTCGGAATTCTTTCGAGTTCTGACTTTTCGACATTGATACTAGCAGCTTCTAGGGCTTGTTGCATCTTACCGAAATCTTCGAAGGCAACATAGATTTTATACATCTCAGTCTCCTCGACCGTATCTTTTTCTATGGACTCTAGACCGTGATCTATCATCTCGAGTTCTATCTCTTCGGGATCAGCAATCTGATCTAGAGGAATGTAGAAAACACCTTTTCTGTTGAAGAGAAAATCATGCATCCCCTTGGTGCCCATCGAGCCGCCTTTCTTATTGAAATACGAACGGACATTGGCGACAGTTCTCTGGTTGTTATCGGTAGCGGTCTCGACGACCATAGCGATGCCGTGGGGTGCCATACCTTCTAATACAACTTCTTCGTAGTTACTGGTGTCCTTGTCAGAAGCTTTTTTGATGGCTGCTTGGATTCTATCCTTGGGCATCTGGACAGCCTTGGCATTCTGGATAGCACGTCTCAGGGCAACATTGGTATCTGGATCGGGGCCTGCTTGCTTGACGGCGATGGTGATGTGCTTACCTGCTTTGGAGAAGGCTTTCGCCATTTTATCCCATCTAGCAAATTTTGTGGCTTTGCGATATTCAAAGGCTCTACCCATGAGGTGTCTATTTTAAGTGAATGAGGCAGCGAATTTATGATTTAGATGCCTGTTTATCAACTGATTATTGCAGTTTTACAATTCTTCTAACGCGTCTATCCACTGGGTAAAATGCCTCAACAACACGTGATACATCATATATCAGGACAGAGTTTCCGCCTCCTTCCCGAAAAAGCCTTTATCTGGGAGGAAACGGCGACCCTCATCTTAGCGGATCTCCATCTCGGCAAAATCACCCATTTTAGAAAAGCAGGTATCGGCCTCCCCCACCAAGCAGAACAAGAGAATCTGGCCCAGCTCTCTAGCCTTATCCTCAACGAACAGGTCGACAGGGTGATGATCCTCGGAGACTTGTTCCATAGCCACATCAATGAGCAATGGCCCCTATTCAAGGACTTCTTGAAGAAATTTGCGCCTTTACCCTTTGTGCTCGTCAAAGGCAATCACGACATCCTGCACGAGAGTGCCTATAGCGCAGACAATCTGACGATCTACCCAGACACACTCATAGAAGGACCTTTTTGCTTCTCTCATCATCCACAGGAGAATGCGGAAAATTATAACATCCACGGGCATATCCATCCCTCTGTCTTGTTACGGGGCGCTGGCCTACAGTCATTGAAGTTGCCTTGTTTTCATTTTGGTGCTCGACATCTAGTGGTACCTGCCTTTGGTGTATTTACGGGAACAGCGAAGATAGAGCCGAAGAAGGCGGATAGTATATATGTCATCACGGAAGAGAAGGTGATATTGGTGGATTGAGCTCGGGCGAGGGCGGGGGGCTCGGCGGCGAGAGCTAGGCTTTTTAGTGCATAGCTGGGCTTAGCTGCGAGGGCTACGCTTTTAGTGCATAGTGCATAGTGAGGCTGGGCGGCGAGGGCTAGGCTTTTTAGTGCATAGCGGATTTA
>CALBWK010000237.1 GCA_937969415.1 uncultured Saprospiraceae bacterium
TTTTGTTTCGTTTTTGTTTCAAGACAAAAATGAAAGCCCGTCGGCGAGACAATGATAATAATTAGTTGTTGTCTTCTAGATTCAGTCTAAGGGCAAATGCTGTAGAGAATTATAAAGTTAAATATTATTTGTTAGATACTATGATTCAAAAAACTCATCATAGTCTGAGTCATCTTCAGTTGGCTTAGCGGAAGATGCTTTCTTTGGTTTATCTATAGCTTGATCTAAAGTCACATCATCTAGTTGTTCTACTTTCCTTTTGTTCTCTTCATAGTGTTTTAAATCATCCTTTGAGAGCATAATATCTTCTTCTTTAAGATTGAAGTCTCTTTCTTCTGCGCTCACTGCTCGACCTCTTCCATCTCTGCCTAGCTCCTTGTTAAGATCCTTATATACTTTTTGCTGTGGCTGTTGTTGTGGAGCACCTCTTCTCCCACCATACCCCGGTTGTTCTACGCCTCTTTGTTGTGGATACTGTTGGGGACGTTGTTGCGGTTGACGTCTTTGTTTATTTCGTTGGTATCTAGTCACTTGATTCATTATCATTGGACCAAACATGATTAGTAATCTTACTAAACCTCTCATTTTTTATTTATTGATAATCCCTTAAAATTCGTAAACAAAAAAGACCGTGTCAATAGTTTCCAAAATATCTTCTAATAAACCATTCGACAAATAGTAGCACCAAAAGAAACGGCAAAAGCCACCATAAGTCTAGGACAGGCGTCGTTTCTGCCTTTTGGTGAATAATTGGTTTGATACTTTCATTGTTACGTATCTCATCGGTCAGTGAAGCAAGATTGTTTGGATAGATCATCTTACCACCATATTCTTTAGCCAAATCATTGAGTAAACTGTGCTTAGCCGTAAGATCATAAGTCTCCTTTTTCAGACTTCTTACACTGAATTTGCCATCTGCAGTTAAGTCTTTTCCGTTATAGTTGGTGGATGCGGTAAAGGTGTAGTTGCCTTCAGCAAATCTACCCGCATCTATATAGTAGGCATTGTTGGACTTCGTGTATTGATAATCAAAGGTTTCTCCTTTAGCATTTTTGATGGTGAGCTGCGCATCGGGTGTATTTATAGGCTCATAGTTTTCATTATATAACTGCGCATCGAAGCTGACAGATTCATTTTCTTTAAAAGCATTTTTGCTCACATAGGCTCTGAATTGACGCTTATCTTTTTTCTGCGATAGATACTGAATCGTCTTTTGTATAAGTGAGGTTGTGTTTTTGAATGATTCAAATTCTTGGTACTCATACAATTGCCACTTCCATAGACCTTCACCAGATAAGACGGCTTGCTTATGATTTTTTATATCGGAGTAAGCGAGTAGTGGGTAGTCTGTTTCTACATTACCTATACGTTGTTTTAGTAAGACTTTAGCCGTAGCAGTTGCAGCATATTCTCCGAAAGGAACCTTAAGCGGGACGTAGGCATTCAACTCCGAAGCCATCGATTCTTCGAGTGTAAATAGATCGAAGTCTGCTTGCTTTATCGCTGTGACATCATTCATACTTCCGCTAGCACCTTTGACAGCGATAACATCTTGATGACTAGCAAACTGCGCCAAATCACTATTGCCTCCCGCAACGAACAAGACAGGCTTTCTACCCTTACTGATTTGATCCAGAACACTGCCAATCTTATGCTTACCACTAGGCAGGTTATGCAAAATCACCAGGTCGTAATTACTTATAGAAGCTGGTGCTTCTTCTGCCATTACGATATCTAATTCATAATTTTTATTAGACCTGATAATTTTCTTAAAGGCCTTGATATCTGGATGTGTCGCATGGGCCAACATCAGTATTTTTTGCCTTGCATCTAAGACTTCGACATAGATATTTCTAGCGTTATTAGTGGTCGTGATTTCATTGTTCAATTTGCCCACACTGACCATGTATTTCACATTGCCGACAGAGGTAGCAGGCACTTCAAACTTGAAAGACTTAAAGTAATTGTCAGAGTCTATTGTAAAAGCTTGTGTCTCTACTTTGGTCTGCTTATCTCCTACGTATTTGTATAGCGTCACGCTATTACGGGCACCATTAGAGTTGTATGCTTGGATGTCAGTCTCTATAAGAAATTTGTCATTGAGATAGACGATTCTATTGTGTAGGACATTCTTGATGAGCACATCTGTACGTATAGTTGTATCTCCAAGGGGTATGGTGTAAAGCGGTACACTCAGTTGCATATTTGCATAGAGTGGATTTTTACCCTCATTGTAGATTCCATCGGAGGCCAAGACGATAGCACCGAGATTCTGATCCTCGAAGGTTTCTGAGACGTATTCGAGCACCTTAGACATATTGGTAGATTGTCCATCTATGGTGTCGTTTTGGGTCAGGCCAAAGTTCTCTCCAAAAGGTATGTCAATGATTTCAAAGTCTTCGGAGATGGCACTTGTAAAGC
Source organism: uncultured Saprospiraceae bacterium (assembly GCA_937969415.1). Lineage (GTDB taxonomy): Bacteria > Bacteroidota > Bacteroidia > Chitinophagales > Saprospiraceae > RFSX01. The sequence continues at coordinate 2,422 of CALBWK010000237.1, forward strand.
TACCTAAGCCGCTCTCCACAGATTCTAGGGTTGACGCTTGGGTTGACGCTTGTATAGAGGCACTTTGGTCTTGGAGGACAACGATAACAGGCTTCTGCTTCTCAGAGACAAACCGCTTAAATAAAGGCGTTAGCAGTAGGAATAGAATCCCTAGTACAGTTAAGAACCTCAGCAATCCCAACAAATAGGGTAGCCACTTGATATTTTCTTTGATTCGCCGATCTCTTGCGTAAAGGCCTAGGGCAAATAGGATGGCCACGACGATTATCCCGATCGTATAGTATCCTGGGTATGATAGTTGTAAATTCTCCAATCCTTGTTTCTTAATCCCTTATTCTCTATCTGAAGGCTTATCCTCCCTGAATAGATATTAAATAATACGCTAATGTATGAATATCTGAGTTCTAATGAGTAAAGTGTTAAGAATCCACTAAGACTCCTAGTTTAAAAACTCAGAGATTCTGGTCGACGTTCCTATTTATGTACTAATATTGTACTCATATATATACGATAGATGAAACGACTGGTAACATTTTTAAGTTGTGTTTTTTTTGCTCTTAGTCTGCAAGCTTCCTACATACTGATACCAATGGACCCCGATGGTCAGAAAAACCACCTTAAAGCTTATGGTATTACCTATTGGGTATTGGACTCTGGAGAAGAAGCATATTGGTTACTCAATTATAGGGGAGGCAGCTTTGCCTTTAAGCATAACTCGACATTTGAGAAGGAGTGCAAGGTTCGTGGGGTTAGTTATAAAGTTATAACAGATGGAGAGTTTGGCCAGATTAGGTCGAAAATTGCCCATCCTGAAAAGAATCAAGAAACAATAAAACTAGAGCAAGCACCTAAGATTGCCGTATATACACCTGATTTCAATGCTAAGGGCGAAAAAGTACAACCTTGGGATGATGCCGTTACTTTGGTTTTGACGTATGCAGAGATACCTTACGAGACTATTTATGATAGAGAAGTCTTAGATGATAAGTTACCCCAGTACGACTGGTTACACTTACACCACGAGGATTTTACTGGGCAATACGGGAAGTTCTATGCTGCCCACGGTTCTAGAGCTTGGTACAAAGCCAATCAACAAAAAATGGAGGCTTTAGCTACTGATCTAGGATTCAGGAAAGTTTCCCAACTCAAGTTGGCTGTAGCGAAGCGAATCCGAGAATATGTAGAGGGCGGTGGCTTTATGTTTGCGATGTGCTCTGCGACAGATACCTATGATATAGCACTTGCTTGCGAAGGGCACGATATCTGTGCGGATATCTTCGATGGAGATGGCAAGGATGATAATCTCGATTCCAAGATAGATTTCAGTAAGACCTTTGCTTTCAAAGATTGGGAGTTAGAGAAGAGCCCGATGGTCTATGAGTTTTCATCTATAGATCACAACAAACGAAAACTGAATCCTAAGAATGATTACTTCACGCTGTTTGATTTTAGTGCTAAATGGGATCCTATCCCTGCTATGTTAACACAGAATCATACAACGACGATAAAGGGATTTATGGGGCAGACAACAGCTTATCCTAAGGAGCTGATTAAATCAGATGTCCTCATAATGGGAGAAAACAATGCCATCAATGAAGCCCGCTATATGCATGGCACCAGAGGTTATGGCACTTGGACATTCTATGGAGGGCACGATCCTGAGGATTATAGACACTTTGTTGGAGATCCAGAGACAGATCTAAGCCTGCATCCCAATTCGCCTGGATATCGGTTGATACTGAACAATATTCTCTTTCCTGCGGCTGAGAAGAAGAAAAGAAAGACTTAGGCGCACAGAAAACAATATACAGTTTACTCCTTTAATCTTTTAGCCAGTTTAAGTCTCCTTGGAATAATAAGGTGAATCCAACTGCAATGATCAGTGGTGCTAAGACTGATAAGCCCATCCAATAGAAGAAGCTTTTGGGGACTTTAGATTTCTGTACCAGTTCTACTACAAGAGAAAAAAGAAAGAGTCCACCTATGACTATAGCCATTATGGTACAGATCAACATTCCAGTGTATTCATCTAGTGCCCAGAATCCAGCATAGATGATCAGTTGTATGAGGAAGCCTTCTTTGTAGTATTTAGACAAATTGGTTTTTAGTTGAAAGTGAGAATATTGAATCCTATTGTTTTTTATAGGTTGCCTTTTCTTCGTTGAGTGAGATTTTTTCTACAATAGCTTCTTTGACATATTGATTCAAAGTCTTTCCTTCTAAAGTAGCACTTTCAAATAGTTTGGAGTGTAGTTCAGGATTGAGTCTTATGTTGAATGAGCCTTTAAAAGATTTGAAAGCCTCTTTTCCTGCCTCTTTACATAAATAAAGGTAATCCTCGACAGCTTCATTAAATGACTTCTTTAATTTATCTACTGTTTTACCTTCAAAGGTTACTAAGTCGTTTATGCCTTCAATTTTTCCAAAGAATATCTCATCGACACTCGAGTAGTGCACAGTACCTATAAATTCTTTGTATTTCAACTTGTCAGTCATAGTAAATTTTGCTTTTGAAGTTCATTGATAACATAAGTCCTGACGTATTTCTTTATTTCGTTACCTGGGTGAGGCTTATGGACTCTTATGATATGCTTTGAATTAATGTTAATGTAGGCCTTTCTAGACCCAGAAGTTTTTCCTGTCTTTTTTTCTTGATAACCTAGTTGACGAAGTAAGTACTCTAATTCACTGAAAGTAAATATTTGCTGCAGACTTAATAGCTTAGCAATTACCTTCTGAAGTCTACTCATTTTATAAAAGTAAATCAATTAGGTTATCTATGCAACTAAATTTTAGTTGCATAGGTTCAGCACGATTTTCTTTGAGAAGAGAAATTGAATCGTTTCTTCAGATTTTTCTCTGTAAAAGAGCTCTAGATTAAAGGTACGATAACAGATATCCCAACAAACCACCGCCCACAATTATCCATAAGGTATTTAATCCCTTGATACCAAAGTAGGCTGCAAAACTCAATACACAAATCACAATGGTCTGCCAATCAACCAAGATGCTCTGTCCCATCTTAAGACAGACGACTAGCATAACAGCCACAGCTGCTACATTGACTGCTTCGAGAAAGCGCTTGAGTATTTTGTTCTTTCGCATCTTATGGACGTAGTTGTTCAGTATCCATACATAAAAGAAAGAGGGTAGGAAGATGCCTAAAGAAGCCAAGGCTGCTCCTCCAAAGCCACCGACTTTATAGCCGATAAACGTAGCTGTCGATAAGACTGGACCTGGCGTCATCTGACCTACCGCTATCGCCTCGACCAGATCATCGTGGGTCAGCCAGTTCAGGCCATCTATCAACTCTCCATCTAGATAAGCAAAGAGTACATACCCACTGCCAAACAAAACAGAACCCACCTTAAGAAAAATTAAGAAGAGCTTGAGATGCGAATAGTTTATCGGGGCCATAAAAAGTATGGGCCATAGAAACATACTGAGGGTATCTCTCTTTTTGTACACAAGTCCAACTAGTAACATTAGTAGCCCAGCACCTAGGATGCAGAAGATCTCATTGATCCCGAAGAGTGCAGCCACAACGACAAGAGCACCCAGCACATAATGGATAGGTTCCTTTAAGGCCTTCTTGCCCAACTTATAGACAGCACCAATTATAAATGAGATAACAGCAGCCTTAATGCCATTAATGATAGGCTCAGTCCAAGCCAGTTCACTAATACTCTCAAAGAATACCGCAACCAATAGTGTGATCAGGACAGCAGGAATGATAAAAGACATACCACCTATAAAGAGGCCTTTAACACCTGCACGGTGATATCCACAGTGCATTGTCATCTCCGTAGAGTTGGGCCCTGGAATCAAATTGGTGGCACCCATATAGTCCAAAAACTCTTCTGAGCTGAGCCACTTTTTCTTCTCTACGAGATCATCCTGCATCATCGCCACGTGAGCAGCAGGCCCACCAAAAGCAACAAACCCTAACTTAGAAAAGTACTTAAAGACCTCTTTGACTTTACTCTCCATAATTAAAAGGCTATGATTTTAGATTTCTCCAGCTACAGACTCATTGATGTTGACTATATGGTCGCCTATCCTTTCGAGAGACGAGAACATATTTGTAAATATCATTGCTGCGTTAGTATCATAGTTTTCCGTACCTATCTTTTCTTGATTGTATTTCCTCATACTATTTCTTTGGATGTTTGTTTCATCCTCAAGTTCATAACACTTGGTCAATGTAGCTGAGTCATAAGAATCTAAGTTGAGATTGTGATTCATTTCATCAAAGGACTTTTCAACGATAGCAAAAAGCTCATTTAATTGATTGCGTTGCTCAGGAATGAAATAAATTTTTCTGTTTATTTTATTTTCCATTGACTTGGCAAATTGGTAGAAGATGTCACCGATTCTTTCCATATCGTTACAGATATTAAAGAAACTTCTCAGTCTAATACTCGTCTTATGCGTCATTTCTTTATCAGACAGATTGGTAATATACTCTGTTATTTCCTTCTCAAATTTATCGGTAATGTCTTCGTATTTTTTGAGTTTAGTGATCAACGTTAATTTCTCCTTGTCTTCAGAGCTATTGAGAAGTTGTTTGCTAAATCCTAACATACGCGTCGTAATCTCTCCATAACGAGCCACTTCCTTTTGAAGCTCTACAGTTGCTAATTCCGGTGTTATGTTTGCTGCATTAATAAACTTTAAAGTGTCTACAGAATCTTCTCCAGCTTTTTCCTTTACTGTCTTAATAGACATCTTGATAAGCCAAGGCACAAATCCTATAAGTAGAGCCACGTTGAGGATATTGAAAGTCGTATGGAAAGCGGCAAGAATATAGGTATTGATTGTGTTGCTCCGATCTAAGTCACCAGTCTTAATCTTTGCATTGCTCTCAAATATGCCAGTGAAATTCTCTACGAAAGTCGTGAGGAAATCTATCACCCAAGGCAGTAATAATACCATCCAGAAGACACCTATGATATTAAACAAGGAATGTATCCTCGCTGATCTCTTAGAGGCAGTATTTCCAATAATAGAAGCTAGCTCTGCCGTAATTGTAGTTCCAATGTTTTCTCCTAGAACCATTGCTGCAGCCACTTCTAGAGGCAACCATCCAGCATAGACCAAGGTCAATGTAATGGCCATAGCTGCACTTGAAGACTGTACTATGACAGTAACTAGGGCGCCTACCATTACAAATAGAATTCTTGAAAAGATTCCAAATCTCGCCCAGCTTTCTACAAAGGCCAACGCCTCTCCACCTAAGTCGGGTACAGAGTTTTTGAGATAAGAAAGTCCAAGGAATAGGATAGCAAAACCTATTAGGAATTCTCCCCAGTATTTTCTCTTTCCTACCTTAGAAAACATCAATGGGACTCCTATAGCGAAAAGCGGAATAGAGTAGGCACTCAACTTGACCTTAAATCCTAGTATGGCGATAATCCATCCAGTTACTGTAGTACCGATATTGGCACCCATCATGACGCCTGCAGATTCTATAAGTGAGAGTAGTCCTGCATTGACAAAAGATACAGTCATCACTGTCGTCGCAGAAGATGACTGGACAAGAGCTGTTATCAAAAATCCTGTAAACACACCTAAGAACCTGTTCTTTGTCATACTCCTAAGAATATTTCGCATCTGAGATCCTGCCGCTCTTTGGATACCTTCGCTCATCATCTTCATTCCGAATATGAAGAAAGCAAGGGATCCTGCAATATTTATCAAGGTGCCTATTCCAAAAGATGCATCATCTCCACCGGCAAATGCCATAAATGGAGAGCAAACAAAAAGAATCAGAATAAGGAGAATTGACTTTCGCATTTTTGTGTCTTATTTAATTGGTCTATTTGTTTTGCTAGAAGTGAATGTCTAACTGTGTTCTAAACATAGTTGTGTTTTGTCCTTCTGCTCTATCTATAAAAGAAAAATCGGATTGTAACTTCAGGTTGTGGCCAACAAAGAATTTATTAAGTCCTATGGTATAATGTTTTTCATCTGTTGCGGCATCAGCTTTTACGTCCGTATATCTTACTGCAAATTCTATGTTATTTTGAAACATATATCCCGTGGCAATATTGTAAGAGGAACCAGTATAGTACGTTCCTATAATTGTATCATCTACGTCAAAAACATTTGGCCCATCTTCTGCTTCCTTATCGGCATACTCAATCATAACTGAGAGTCCTTGGTATTTGAACATAAGATCAGCGAAAAAAGTATTGAGGTCTTTGCCGACTATATCTCCTTCGCTATTAGTAATAAAACTACCATTTTGTCCTCTCGTCCTGCCAGCATCATTATTGTTATCATAGGTAAATCCTACAGCTAGTTTTGGAGCAGATTCTCTTTTGACAGATGACCCTACATAATCTCCTTTAGATTGAAAACTCCCGAAAGGTAGAAACTCAACTCTATAGGTATAACCGAAGCCTCCATTGAAACCTGTGAGATGGTTTTTTCCTTCTCCAGATGAAATCGACGCATTTTCTATCATTATAAAGTTGTCACCTATCTTGTGCTTGTGACCTAATCTTACAAATACATCTCGATCTATATTGAATCTGGAATTGAGCCTTGAACGGTCTACAAATTGTAGGTTACCTGAGGAAATTACCCTTTCCCTATTACTGGCTAACTTGCCTTGCCCAAATCTTACGCTGAAACCTTTATAGAAATTATAAGTGACGTGGGCATCTAAAATGATGTTTGCAGCATTGTTGAAATTACTACTATTACCTCCACCTCCATTATCTCTATTAGATAAGGCTAGCTCTAATTTGTATTTAAGTTTTGGCGTGTAGGCCCATCCATCAAACTTCAATCTTGATCTTCTGACAAAAGCGTTGACGTCATTGCTAGCAACGAAACCTTGAGCCTCATCAGCTAGATCCCATTCTGCTACTATTAAGTTTTGAAATCGAAATCCAATTTTAAGTTGAAAGGTGGAGTCTACTCCGTTGATTTTCAGCCCTTTACCGAATTTAGCTGGTATGAACTGTGCCGAAACTAAGTTTGTGCTAAATATGATTGTTGTTACAGTTAGTGCTGCTAATATTAGTTTATGCATAAAATACTATTGGTAAGCGTTTTACACCAATTAGAGTGTAAAAATACTTTTCTATTGTTAACTCAATGTTATCTATTAAAAATAGCCACAAGGTTAATAAGAACATTCCATTTGTAGTATTCACTTCATTAGATTTATATGACTATCTAGCACGGACATCATAATGGCAACAATTCACCTTAATTATGTGTTTTACTCATCAAGAATATGACACATATTATTGACAGGCTTCGGATGTTTTTTAAATTGTTAGATTCACTTTAATATTCGGGATCGTAATATTGAATATCATAAGTAAATAGCTATGGATATTAATGTGCTCCCTCATCACTATCTAATCAGTTAATGTGCTTTTTATAGAGAAGCAGTATTTGAACAATTACTAGGACCATTCCTAGTTTATATCAGGTAAGAAATTAAGACTTGCACTTATTTTTGTACGTAGACACAAAACAAGATGAAGACCAATAAATTAGGATTCAATTTCTCTCATTTCAAGGGCGATCTCTTTGGGGGTATTACGGCAGGTATAGTAGCCTTGCCTTTGGCACTTGCTTTTGGGGTTAGTTCAGGTTTAGGCCCTAGCGCAGGCCTCTATGGAGCTATATTCATCAGCTTTTTTGCTTCGTTATTTGGAGGAACTAATACACAGATATCTGGGCCAACAGCCCCTATGACGGCCGCAAGTATGGTGGTTATCGCCAGCATCATAGCAACTTGTGATGGGGAAGTATCCAAAGCCCTTCCAGTTATATTGACCGTTTTCCTTATTGCTGGCTTGGTCCAGATAGTGTTAGGGTTAAGTGGGCTCGGTAAGTACATCAAGTATATACCGTATCCTGTAGTCTCTGGTTTTATGTCTGCAATCGGTGTGATAATTTTAATTACACAGATACTACCTGCTTTAGGCTATTACCCAAAGGAGGATACCTCTTATGTGGAGAATTTCAAGCCTTTTGCTGAGGAGATCATACTTAATAACATACTCAAAGAGGAGGCTGGAGAAGGCATCTTGGTCCTAGAGGACTTCAAAGAGACGATTGTCAGAGCTGAGAGTATCAACCAAGCCGATATTCTCAAGGAATCAAAAACACTAGCGGGAAAAGAGGCTTCAGGTGTCATTGGTGCTATAAAAGTGATGCCGCGTGCTCTTAAGAGCATCAACTATCTTGAGCTATTGCTCGCTTTAGCCACCATTATCATCATTTTCGGTTTTAAGAAAATTACCACCGCAATACCGAGCACCTTGGTTGCCTTATTTGTGGTTTCTGGAGTTGCCATAGCTGCTGGGTTACCGTATAGACCTATAGAACAGATACCGAGTGGTATCCCTTTGCCCAATATGGAAATCATCACAGGATTTAGCTTGACACAAGTCACACCTTACATCTTTACTGCGATAACCTTGGCCTTATTAGGGGCTATAGATTCCTTATTGACTTCTGTTGTCGCAGATAATATGACCAAGACGCGTCACGTACCCAATAAAGAGCTTATTGGTCAGGGGATTGGTAATACGATTGCTGCTTTGTTTGGCGGTATCCCTGGTGCAGGGGCTACCATTAGAACTGTTGTCAACATCAAGGCAGGAGGAAAGACAAAACTGTCAGGTATGATAGCAGGTGTCTTATTGTTGGTCATCTTACTGGCGCTAGGACCTGTCGCTTCCAAGATCCCAGCTGCTGTCTTAGCAGGGATATTGATTACAGTCGGTTTAGGTGTTATGGATTACAAAGGATTAAAGGCTATTCCATATATGCCAAGGCAAGAGGTGGCTATACTCCTTATCGTATTGGTCTTGTCGTCTGTTTGGAATTTGGTGTATGCAGTGGGTATAGGCCTCATTATGGCCTCACTTATGTTTATGAAGAAAATAGGTGACTTGACCTCCGAAAATTCTGAAGTTGTAGCACTGAGAGAAGAGTCGTGGGAGGACGAGTCTAGTTTCCCTAGCCATCTCAAAGAGGAAGTATTTATCAAGCATATAAAGGGTCCTCTGTTCTTTGGATCTACGAGTGATATCCAACAATTGGCTAAGCAAATACCGAGTACGGCATCTACCATAATCATCAGGATGGAGAAGATGTCTTATGTGGACCAGTCTGGATTGTATGCTTTGGAAGATATCCTACAAGAATTGATCGGTCAGAATATTGACTTCATTTTTATCGGTTTGACAGAGCAACCTAAGTATATGTTAGAGCGGATAGATATCATCCCTGACCTGGTCAGTAAGGACAAAATTTTCACTGATTTCCAGAGCTGTATACCTTATATCAAACAAACTGTAGAGAATAAATTTTCCTAGCATTATTGTTTAAGTGCTCTTTTAGAAATGCCTTTGAGAACCATAAGAGCTCTAATCGAGTTGTAAGAACAAGGACATCAGTCATATTCATTTTTAACTTAATTTTACCCTAGTAAAAAGTAACAATGTCAGACATACATAACAGCGTAAAGGATTATTACGGAAAAGAGTTACAGACCTCAGAAGATCTAAAGACTAATGCGTGCTGTGAACTCAAGGCACCACCTCAATATATCAAGGATGCCTTAGCCAAGGTGCACGTTGAAGTGATGGCTAAGTACTATGGTTGTGGACTGACAGTTCCTGACAAACTAGAAGGACTCAAGATTCTAGACTTAGGGTGTGGGAGTGGAAGAGATGTCTACCTAGCAGCACAGCTCGTAGGAGAAACGGGCAAAGTGTATGGCTTAGATATGACGACTGAGCAGCTCAATGTTGCTAGAAAGCACATTGATTATCATACAGAAGAGTTTGGCTACAAGACAAGCAATGTCAAATTTATCCAAGGAAATATAGATGCAATAGGTGAGTTAGGTCTAGAGAAGGGCAGCTTTGACCTGATCATCTCTAACTGTGTTATCAATCTGGTAGAGGATAAGCAAAAAGTTCTTAATGATGTCTATGACTTACTAAAGCCAGGTGGCGAAATGTATTTCAGTGATGTTTACAGTGATAGACGTATCCCTGAGAAGCTAAGACAAGACCAAGTTTTATGGGGAGAGTGTCTAAGTGGCGCCTTGTATTGGAATGATTTCTTAAGCTTTGCGACCAAGGCAGGATTTACAGATCCTCGTGCTGTCAGCAATAGCCCAATCACTATAGAGAACGAAGTCCTACAAGAACGAGTAGGCAATATCAAGTTTTATTCTGTAACCTATAGGTTATTCAAGATAGATGGCCTTGAGAAAGACTGTGAAGATTACGGCCAGGCTGTCGCTTATAAAGGAGGTATAGCACATATAGGAGAATCATTCTTCCTAGATGATCATCACGAGTTTCCTAAAGGTAAAGTGATGCCTGTCTGTGGGAACACGTACAAGATGCTACACGATACACGTTATAAGTCACATTTCGACTTTATAGGTACTTGGGATACCCACTATGGTATCTTTGAGGGTTGTGGAGGCTCAATGCCTTTTGGCTCAACAGATGGTTCTGAGGAGGGTGGCTGCTGCTAACCTGCAGTCCCTTGATCTAGAAAAACTGAAGTCTGAATTTCGTTATTCAACTGCCCGCTCGGGTGGTAGTGGTGGTCAGCACGTCAATAAGGTAGAAACAAAAGTTACTCTCAATTGGTCCGTTGATACGTCGACTGCCATAACTGAGGATCAGAGGAAGCTCATCAAAAAGATGTACGCCAAGCGCATAGACAAGGGTGGTTATCTTTCGATGTACAGCCAAGCAACGAGGTATCAGCTCCAAAACAAAATCCGCGTTACAGCTAATTTTATAAAGTTGGTAAAAAAAGCACTTGTCCAAAAGAAGAAACGCAAGCCGACGACAATGAGTAAGAGTGCCAGGGCTAAAATCAAAAAAGACAAGAGCTTCAGATCTGAAATAAAGCGGAATAGACAAAAACCTAGACTGGATTAATACCAAGTAGGTCAATCAATAGAGTCCGCACTTTGTACAGTTAAATAATGGGCTATCTTTATACCCCGTAGTGAAGAATTCAAAGAAAGACCTTAAGACCAAATATGTCTTTGTTACGGGTGGAGTTACCTCCTCGCTCGGCAAAGGTATAATAGCAGCCTCCCTTGCTAAGCTTCTCCAAGAAAGAGGTTACAATGTTACCATTCAGAAGTTAGATCCTTACATCAATGTCGACCCCGGCACGATGAATCCCTATGAGCACGGCGAATGCTATGTCACGGAGGATGGTGCAGAAACGGATCTCGACCTCGGTCACTACGAGCGGTTCCTCAATACACCGACTTCCCAAGACAACAACATCACCACAGGTAGAATCTACCAGACGGTAATCAATAAAGAAAGAGAAGGGGCCTATCTAGGTAAGACGGTGCAGGTTATTCCGCATATAACTGATGAGATCAAAAGAAGAGTACGGCTTCAAGAGAAGAAGAAGTATGATATCGTACTAACGGAGATAGGCGGGACAGTAGGGGATATAGAATCACTGCCATACCTAGAAGCACTGCGTCAATTGAGACAAGAGCTGGGTACAGAGAATTGCCTCTGTGTGCACCTGACACTGATCCCGTATCTCTCTGCAGCCCACGAGCTGAAGACTAAGCCTACACAACACTCCGTCAAGGAACTTTTGCAAGCAGGTATACAACCAGATATTTTGGTTTGTAGAACTGAGCACGCCTTGCCCAATGAAGTCCGAGATAAGTTGGCCCTTTTCTGCAATGTCGACAGAAAGTCTGTCATAGAAGCCTTAGATGCCAAGACCATTTATGATGTGCCTCTATTGATGCTCAAAGAAAAGCTGGATAGTCGCGTACTCAAGAAATTAAAGCTCTCCGCTAAAGGCACACCTGAGTTGACACAGTGGAAAGACTTTCTAGGAAAGCTCAAGAATCCTACACACGAAGTTGTTATCGGACTTATAGGAAAATACAACGAATATCCAGATGCCTACAAGTCCATCTACGAAGCGTTTGTACATGCAGGTGCCGTCAATGAGTGTAAAGTCAAAGTATTCCCCATCCACTCAGAGCAACTTGATAAAGAAGATATAGAATATAAATTAGGTGGTCTCGATGGGCTATTGGTTGCGCCAGGTTTTGGTGAGCGCGGGGTATCTGGTAAGATTAGATCCATCAAGTATGTCAGAGAAAATAGCATTCCATTTTTTGGGATTTGCCTAGGGATGCAGACGGCTGTAGTAGAGTATTCTAGATCTATCCTCAAGCTCAAAAAAGCAGCTTCTAC
>CALBWK010000238.1 GCA_937969415.1 uncultured Saprospiraceae bacterium
CTTCGTAAATCCTCATCAAGACAGTGATTAATGGAAAGTAAACTACGGTCAGAAGTTAGATGAAAGCCTATGACTTCCTCATTTTCTAAATCTCCAGAAACTAAAATACTGTCCTCTCCTTGTAGGTTTATATTCCTATAACTAAAAGTCGTACCTTCTGAGTTGAGCACAGTAAGTAAGGTGTCCGTAACGTGCACTTCATAAAAAGATTCTATATTTTCAATAAATTCCCAAGTAAATAAGAGTTGAGAAAAATCATCATTCCATGATTGTATCATTCCGTCCATCAAGATATCATTAGATGTGCCACGGTTCTGAATATCTATAATGTTCTTACTAAAAGCAGGTAGTGTATCAAAATTCATCTCGTTAATCTCGACAACAAGATTATTATCAAATAGGTAGACGTCTCTATTATCATTTTGAAATAGCTGAGCAGAACCTGTCACCGCTCTTAATGAGGTCAGATTATCAGGTTCAACATAATAGAGAAAGAAGTTATCTACAATATAATAATCACCATTGAGAGTTCTGGCCGCTCCAGTAGGATAAAGTTCATCAGTAAATGAGGTCTGTATGGGTACTGTATAGCTAGGCAGTGTATCAACAAGCAACTGAGAACCGTCATAAAAAATATTGAATAATCCAGGCACTCCAATGTCATAATCAAAAAGAGAATGAACAAAAAAATTGAAAGTACCATCAGAAAAAGACCTGAGCTCCGTTTTACTAGCGAAGGTGAGTAGCATTGTATCCACATCAAAGCTATCTAAGTCAATCAAACTTATAGCTGTCATCTCGAAACTGTTCTTGTCTACCCCATATAAAAATTGATTTCCAAAGAGTTTGGAATCTAAGTGTTTGGTGATTTTTCCTCTATGATCAAGCAATTCAAAATCTTGTGGAATTTGTGCTAACAAGGTTTGAGAGAAAAATAGGGCAATAAAGCCGAAGCAAAAATGAGTGAAGTAGTTCATTATGTTCTTTTTGTCAATTAAATATAATGGAAAACAGAAGTATAATATAACATAACGGCGTCTTAGATCTGAAATGCTGCAGAGCCGCACAATTCACTCATCCCCTAACTCTATCCTCGTCGCCAGTTGATCCAAATAAATATCCTCCAGATTTCGACCCACTCTACCCGTATAGGTCTTATCGTGATGGAGCACATCCATCAACCGAATGAGTGCAGCTTTAGATAGACCTTTTTGTTGATCTGTGCAGAGGCGGCTGTCCTCCGTGATGGTAATAAGTGGTTTGTTATCCACATCTGGGAGGTGCTGTATAGAACATCGCAAGCCTTTGGACTGATTGTAATATGGCGGTAGATTCTCAAACAGTCTACATTCTATTGTCGTCTGTTCGTCTCCTATGATATCATAAAGCAATCTATCCACCTCTACCCAAGTAACAAACCATAAAGGCGTATCGTAAGCCGTAGGAATCAACAAGACGGCCGGCAAGACAACAAGGGTATCATCTATAAAGTAGATGCCCTCCTTTTTATGGAAGTGGATGTTATGTGTAGAGGCTTCGATTAGCTTCTGTATCTCAGTACTATCGCCTCCTTTGACACCAAAGTAGATGGTATGTTGCCGCCCACAAATTCTACAGGTATATTCCATAGCACTATAGTTGTAGTAACCCTAAGGCCTTGAGTGTTTCCATCTCCTCGCCATACCAGAATAAAGTAAAATCCTTAAGTCCAGCCTGTATATAACTGTCTTGGAGTTCTTTGTAGGTGCACGTTTGTCCAGACATCAGCACGGTATTCAGGAAGGTCTCCAGCCATTGAGCTAGAGGTTCTGCTACATCCAAACCTATACTTTCTTCTTTGGCATAAATAATCAGTGTGGTCAGTTCATTATCCTTCTCACAGACTACAGGTCCACCTATCCACATAATTTTAGTTCTGGCTTTCGCTTCTCTGAGTCGCGGTGCCGTAAGGTGTTGCTTGATAAGATCGGGGGGATGCAATGTGGGAGGAACTTGGTGGTCAAACCATTCTTGCAATTCGAAATCTAAACCGACGCCGTGCATAAAATTATACAGCGACTTTTTTAGGCCTGCAGAAAACAGTTTGTGGTTGCCGCCCTCTGGATCTTCGTGTTCGAGGTCGTTGTTGGCAAACGTCCCGACTTCTGGATCTGAGACACTTACCTTAAAGACATCAGGTTGCATACCCACAGGACTATGTGCCGTCATTGCAAAGCGATGCCAGAACCCAGATTGCATCACACCGGCTTCAAACATTTGTCGGACCACCTCTAGAGAATCTATCGTCTCCTGATCTGTCTGCGTCGGAAAACCATACATCAAGTACGCGTGGACCATAATGCCTGCTTGCGTAAAGTTGTCATTGACCTGAGTGACTTGCTCTATTGTTACGCCTTTATCTATGAGTTCTAACAATCTATCCGAAGCCACTTCCAATCCGCCAGAAACAGCCACACAACCGGAAGCCGCCAATAAACGGCAAAGGTCGTAATGGAAGCTTTTCTCAAAACGGATATTGGTCCACCAAGTAACGACTAATTTTCTTTTTAGTATTTCTATGGCTACTGCTTTCATCAATGCGGGCGGGGCCGCTTCATCTACAAAATGAAAGCCGCGCTCTTGGGTTTCTCTAACCAGCTGCTCCATCCTATCTACAATGAGCTCTGCTGAGGAAGCCTCATAATTTTTAATGTAGTCTAAAGAGATATCACAAAAAGTGCACTTGCCCCAGTAACAGCCGTGTGCCATTGTTAACTTATTCCATCGGCCGTCGCTCCACATCCTGTGCATGGGATTGGTAAGCTGGATGACGGATAGATATCGACGTAGCGGCAGCCCATTGTAGTCTGGTGTGCCCACTTGAGCTTGTGGAACATCCGCGTGTAGACTGCCATTGTGATATACCACCTTGCCCTCTTCACGGACCAAAGTTCTTTTCAACAAAAAGGTTTCTCGTTCTCCTCGTAAGTGTTCTATAAGATTGTTGAGTGGTGTCTCCCCATCGTCCAGCGTAATGTAGTCTATATAATCAAAGATGCGAGGATCAGACAGAGACCTTAATTCCGTATTGGGGTAGCCGCCACCCATAGCGATTTTGATGTGAGGATGATGTTCTTTTAGCCACTGGCCAGCCTTCAGTGCAGAATAGAGATTGCCCGGAAAAGGAACCGAAAGACAAACCAGTTGCGGCTTTACGTCCTGAATCTTTTTCTCAAGAATCTCTAACATCAGCTGCATAACCAAACTAGATCGTGTTTCTACTTCTGTGTGGATTTCGTCAAAGTTTTTGGCAGAACTGCTGAGTCGCTCCGCATACCGACTAAAACCAAAGTGAGGATCTATCTCTTCCGATATAAAGTCTCCCAAGTCTTCGAGATAAAGCGTGGCCAAGTGTCTTGCCTTATCTCTGATGCCCATCGTACCAAAGGCCCAATCCAATTCTTCTAGCTGACTAAACTTACTCGCTTCTGGTAAGAAATTGCGTTCACAAATAAAGTGGGCCAAGGTTGTATCCTGATCTTGAAGAAAACCGATCACAGAATCTATTGTAGATATGTATTTATCGCGGAAAGCGTAGATGCGTTTACTGTTGTCACTTATTAGGGCTCCACTCTCTACCTCATCGAAGACTCTAGTTAAGCCTTCGTTGGAAAATAGGGCTAAGATCGTCTCTAGTCCTAGATCCATCTGATCACTCTCTACTGTTATCGTGTTGAGATAACCCTTGATGTAGGCTGTAGCAGGATAGGGTGTGCTCAGCTGCGTAAAGGGTGGAGTGATGAGGAGGACTTTCAATCTAGGCAGCCTTAGTTGTCATTAAATGCTGTAAAGGTAATATTACCCCATTGCAATACTACTTATATTTTGAAGGTGGTTGCCGTACAGGATAAGCCTTCTCAAAAGCAGCCGCCAGACCCAATAGTTTGGCCTCTTCGAAAGGACGAGCTATAAAGGTCAAGTTGATGGGCTCACCAGAAGGCTTATAACCCATAGGTAGCGCTAGGCAAGGATATTGCGCCATTGCAGCGTGACCAGCATTGTAATTATTAATCGATACTATCGCATCTAACTGATGAGCTTGCATAGGTTTTTCAAAAAAGGAAATACCATCAGCGAGATAGTCTTTTTTAATCTGCAAAAATTCTTCTTTAGTCATTGTATCTGCTACCATCCCTTCGAAAAGTTGTTGGCCATAAGGGACCCGTAGTAAAGTATCTTCTAGATTATAATTAACAAAGTCCTCTACAGTTCGCTGGGTAATGTTCTCAGAAGCATACCCATCTAAGTACTCAGGAAGATCGACCAACATATCCCCATTTAAAAAAGCTCTGAAGTATTTAAAGTCTACTTCCTCTGGCTCAAGTTCTATAAGCGTCGCATTTGCCGATTTCAGCTTATCTATCGTCTCTGCATAGATGGAGTCTTCCAGAAAGGGTTTGAAATAGCCCAACCGCTTGCCATCCAAAGCACCTGATGCAACAGCATAAATATAATCTAGGTTATGTGGAGCCTTAGCTGTGGAAGAATCACTGTCATCTTTTCCTGTCATCGCAGACAACAAAATGGCGTTATCAACAGTAGTTCTGGTCATCGGACCAGGTGTGTCTAAGGTGCTCGAGATCGGAACGATGCCTGATCGACTGAGCAAGCCAATGGTCGGCTTAAGTCCCACTAAAGAGTTTTGGCTAGAAGGAGATAAGATAGACCCAGAAGTTTCTGTACCCACGGCGGCTACAGCATAGTTGGCTGCTATTGCTATGCCAGAACCAGCACTCGAGCCTCCTGTTTCAAATTGACCTGGGCCATAGGGATTGAGCGATTGGCCGCCTATCGCGCTGTAGCCCAGCGGGCAGCCTGTACAGAGATAGTAAGCCCATTCACTCAGATTTACTTTACCTAGAATCAAACCACCCTTCGCCTCTATCTGATCGACGATAAAGGCATTACGTGTTCTGTTTTCCTTTAAGGCTAGCGCACCAGCTGTCGTTGGCATCCCCTCCGTCCCGATGTTATCCTTAAGCAAAACTGGCATCCCATAAATTGCGTGATTGGTGGGTTCTTTTTGATCACATTTTTTAGCTAGCGCTACGGCGTTGGGATTAATAGAGATGATGGCATTGAGAGAAAGAAGGCTGTCCGTTTCGTATTTTAAAATTCTATACAAGTACCACTTGGTGAGTTGCTCATAATTCATCTTACCCTCACTAATAGTAGATTGTATATCCAGTATGTTTTTCTCATAGACATAAGGATAGAGTGTCCGATAGTCTTCTTCCTCAAAACCGTCTAACTGTGTGAAGATATTATCCCAAATGCTCTGACGATCTAGTGTCTTCGACTGAAGCAATTTGAATTGCATTCTTGGAGATGCGTGATCAGCATTGGCCATTAAGCGGGCAGATTCATCATAGGCTTTCCACTCATACACTTTGGTTACTTGTGCCTGCTGGCAAGATAGACAGCAAATAAGTAAGAGGCTGAATTAGGTGAATAGATTTTTCATAAGATTGGTTTGAAGACTTCATCAAAATACGACTTACCTTTTTTACAAACTACAGAACGGCATAATATCTTAGTCTTTTTATTACTTTAGAATAAACAAAAGTTATGGACGCCAAGATATCACTCTTTGTATTTGCTTTTTTCTATATCAGCATTTACACTACCTCCGCTCAAAGTAGAATTGTCTTAGAGACAGATTTTGATGGCAATGTCGTTGCGGGCAGCAAGACAGAACTTATCAAAGAAATAAGACTCGGCAAACCTGTAAGAGTCGGTTATCAATTAGATTTTAATGAAGACAAGGTTTCAGATTTTGATCACTGGACAGAGGCAGAGTTTATTACCATATTAAATAATGATGTCTTTACACAGATCAGAAATATCAATATCCAAGGACCGAACATCGATGTGCCGCAGATTGAAATATTTCCTATCAATACAATGTGGACGGCGATACTAGGCACCAACAGCATCTTGAAGAACAGATTTGTCTACGAAGGAGAACTGGTGTATGAGACCGATGAAGAAGGTAATCCGATTATGACACCAGAGATAGAAAAAGAACTAGAAAGAAGAGAGGTGGATACTTGGAAGGTGGCTACGTTTTGGGTGATACAAGAGTAGAAATAATTCTTGTACCCTACCCTTCCTTACTCACCGTATCCAAATACAACTCTTCCACTTGGGTTCTTGCCCAATCAGTCTTGCGAAGAAATTTTAAGCTAGACTTGATACTCGGGTCATTGGTAAAGCAACGAATCTTAATAATACGACCTAGCTCTCGCCACCCGTAGACTTTGACGAGATACTCCATAATATCTGCAAGCTTGATGCCGTGTAAGGGATTGTTGGGTTGAGAGGGCGGTCTATCCATAGGGTAAATGTAAATGAAAGTTAGAGTATTAAAGCATACTGCTTACACTCATAACAGCAGTTACGAGAGATTTTATATCTTTAAAATAAAACACTCTTTATGTCTACTCAAGTCCCTTACGAAAGCTGGCCCAGATATGTCAAGGTTGTGACGGCTATCTCTAATCCCAAGTTCGTTTTCAAAAGTCCTACGTTAAACTTAGTCTTGGGCTATCTGCTATTCATACCAGGACTTCTTGCTTTTATCTACGCATTCTTTGCAGGTGATGTCGCAGATCATATGTCACACATTCCCAATCTTGGTTATATGATAGTTGGGATTGGGAATATCATTGGTGGGTATGCTATTAAGTGGATTGCTGATAATAGCTCGTGGGAAGAGCGCTTTGATAATACGTCAACTACCGTAGATAAGATTATATGGTTTCTTGTTACTGGGCTACTTGTTTTGTGTCTTTATTGGATTATTGCTTACTAAAGTAATGAATAGTAAATATCCTCTAAAAACACTTACTGCTTCTCTACAGAAATCAACTTGTCACTATAATCTTGGACCCTAGCAGATGCCGTCCCATCTATCAGCAAAATTATAACCAACATAGCTATCGCTGTTATCGCACTAGCACGCCAGATGGATTTGTCAACAAAGAGAATGATGAGTGCACAGATTATAATGATTATTGGAATAGCTGTAAAAACAACATTTCTGTATTCTTTTAAGGTAGCCTCTGTTCTAGCAATTTCTGATTCTACAAATGCAGTAGTATCTTTCTGATATTCGATTGGGAAAGATTTCTGTCTAGCTTTGTTATTAAAAAACAAACCGAGCCCTATTATTATGAGAAGAGTGCCTGCCACTAAGGTTGGTATAATATAAGCTCTTGCAAATTCAGTTTTTCCTAATTGCAAAAAACCTAGACTGGCCACTAAAAACACTGTACCAAATAAAACAAAAAATGGTGTAGAAAATAGCTCACCCTTTATCCACTCATTAGCTGCTTTTAAGATGTTCATATGCAGAATATTTTCTGAGGGTATTACCTAAGTTTTGAAAATTAAAATGCCCACTTAATTTCAGTTTCTTCTTCTGACATTTCCCATAATCTTTTTGAAATAGACTCGTCTCTAGCGTGTGGCTCTAATGCGTGTGCGCCGACTGGACCTACCCAGTTACTTCTTCCTGTAGGGCCATAAAATTTCTTTTGATCTAGATCATTTTCTGTAGCACACATCAGTTGTGGATAAGCACCATTTTCTGCGGGTTGCGTGAGAGGCGTTAATTTCATCAAACCAAAAATCAGTCTCATCATAAAACTTCCGCTTGTAGAGATCAGTGCAGTTCGTGAAGAGCCTGGGTGGCAAGCGTAGGCCTTAACGTTATCTACACCAGCATTATCAAGTCTCGACTGTAACTCATATATAGACATGATCTGAGCCAGCTTACTTTGACTATAGGCATTGTTGGGGGTGTAGTCC
>CALBWK010000239.1 GCA_937969415.1 uncultured Saprospiraceae bacterium
GTACTGGACGGTAGATACATATTAATCAGGGTCCAATCACCAAAATCAGTCCTGAGTACGCGGCCCTCGATATCATATTTATCTATGCCGATACCGGCCTTGACCTTATCTGCTTTCTGCTTGCTCAGCGTCAAGACACCAGAGTAACCTTTTTTTTCTGCAGAATGCCAGTGGGCTTCATAGCCAAGATCTTCAAAGAGCTCGGCTGGAATCTGATCTGGTTGTGATTTCGTTTCTTGGATACAGAGAAAATCAGGATCTTCTTTTTTGACCCAGTCTAGGAGGTCTTTCTTGAGCGCTGCTCTGATACCATTGACATTGTAAGAAATAAGCTTCATAATCGATTCAGTGGAATTTTTAAAAAAAAATTAAAATTGGAAAGGATCTTCAGAAAATCCGAATTCAGACCAAGTCTTAGCTGCCTTGACATTTTTCATTGTGACGTCTTGACCTGCTAATGTATGCGCTGTAGATAATATCGCTCCTCCATGCTCTTCCCATCCTGACCAAGTTGTCCCTAAGCCCTTGACGGGTAAGATGCTTGTCCACATCTTCCACTTGTAAGGTCTGAGGTCCTTGTCAAGATACCATAGATAACTATCTCCAGGCGTTACACCTCCTGTGACATAAGTAATCTTGAGTCCTTGATCACCAGGTTGTCCATCGTCAACAGGTACGATCTCTCGGGTCGTCCCCTTATCAAACAATTTATAAGGTGCTATCATCCAAAAAGAATCGTTGCACCAATTGGACCAAGCCTTGGCTTTAAGCTTTTCGTGCTCATCACCTGATTGCTGCACACCACTGGTATACGACTGTGCCTGCTGAGTATCAAGGTCCATAATCACTTTATTATCCCCCCACTCTATTATGGCGTTGTTGTTTTGTTTATCCCACAAATATTTCTGCCCAGCTCTAAAAAACTCCCACTGCAAGTACGCTATGGAATCAAAAGCTGGTTTATTGAGTCGAAGCATCACCTCCTCTGCAAGCTGGTCTGCTGCACTTCCAGATTTCCCTGTAGGAAGGTCCTCACTAGCGACTTTAGTAAATATAAAGAGCCCGATAGCCAAGACTAGAATCAAAATGAGCAAGAACTTTACGATTTTCATAGGTGCCTTATTTAACTGATGCTGAGACCGATACCTTTGTTTATAGGCGGTATGGTCTATCTTTGCGCCACCAAGATAACAATGTATAAAGGAAAGAGAGTCGTTGTCGTTATGCCTGCTTATAATGCGGCCGCTACATTAGAGAAGACCTATGCAGAGATACCTATGGATCTCGTCGATGATCTTATCCTATGTGATGACGCCAGCAAAGACAACACGGTACAGATAGCCGAGCAGCTAGGCATAGACCACATTATCAGTCATAGGACCAATAAAGGCTATGGAGGCAATCAAAAATCCTTATATAATAAAGCGTTAGAGATCGAGGCAGATATCGTCATAATGCTGCATCCAGATTACCAGTACACCCCTAAGCTCATTCCATCGATGGTCAATATTATAGGGGAAGGCCTATATCCAGTGGTATTGGGCTCCAGAATACTAGGAAAAGGTGCACTATCTGGAGGTATGCCCTTATACAAGTATATCGCCAACAGGTTTTTGACGTTTACCCAGAATCTCTTTGTCTCCTACAAGCTTTCCGAGTATCATACAGGTTATCGCGCCTTTAACAGGGAGGTCTTAGAGTCCATCAACTTTAATGAGAACTCTGATGACTTTGTCTTTGACAATGAAATGCTGTCACAGATCATCTATGGAGGGTTCGACATAGGAGAAGTTACTTGCCCCACCAAATACTTCGAAGAGGCCTCTTCTATCAATCTGTCTAGAAGCATAAAATATGGCTTAGGTGTGCTCCGTGTATCTCTAGTGCACAGGCTGAACCATATTGGACTTGTCAAGTCGAATATATACAAGAAGAATAGGAGCTAAATTAAAAAGGCAGGCAAAGGCAATACTGTGGTATATAAATAAGAACAGGGTACTAAAAATAGCACCCTGCATAACCCCAAAAAACCAATTGAAAACAATCTTTCTTCTGTTCCAATTGAGATGAAAAAATAACAGAGTGTCATTTTGAAAACGACACCCTGCTAACCCCAAAAAACCAATTGAAAACAATTATATCTTAATAAGAGCTAAGCTCTATATATTCAGAAATTCGGTACTGCATACGGCATACCGCCGGACTAAATACTTCTATAGTCTACATTTAGACGAGGGTAACACAAAAAGTCACAAAAATTTTAAAAAAATTTAATCGGCTGAAAATCAGTGATTTATGAAGGTAAAAAAAGTCTACATCTGCTCTAACTGCGGTCATAATTCGCCCAAATGGGAAGGAAAATGTATGACTTGCAATGAGTGGAATACCTACGTAGAGGAAGAAGTCCAAAAAGCCAGTGCCAAGGAAGTCAAGAAGGAAAGCTGGAAGGGCAAGCCCAAAGGACCTAGTGCCAAGCCCATCCCTATACAGAAAGTCATCCCAGCGGCCGCCAGTAGGATCAAACTCCCAGATGCCGAGCTCAATAGGGCTCTAGGTAGTGGTCTCGTTCCAGGATCTATAACCCTCGTCGGCGGGGAGCCTGGGATCGGCAAGTCTACCCTACTGCTGCAACTAGCCCTTAAGTCTAGACTCAAAGTCCTATATGTATCGGGAGAAGAGAGTCCTCAGCAGATCAAAATGCGTGCAGAAAGAATAGGTATGGACAATCTAGAGTGCCACGTGTTTTCAGAAACGGATCTCAACAAAGTCCTGAAGCAAGCTTATGTCCTACAACCTGAGCTTCTAGTCATCGATTCCATACAGACGCTAACCTCTCCAGCTGTGGACTCTATTGCTGGGAGTGTCTCACAGGTCAGGGAGTGCACAAGCGGCCTGCAGGTCTTTGCTAAGGAGACCCAGATACCCGTTATGGTCATCGGTCACATTACCAAAGAGGGCTCCATTGCCGGACCCAAGATTCTGGAGCATATCGTCGATACCGTTCTTCACTTTGAAGGAGATCGGAATCATATCTATCGCATCTTGAGAGCTAAGAAAAACAGATTTGGCTCGACAGATGAACTCGGCATATATGCTATGGAAGCGGGTGGCCTCAGACAAGTAGAGAATCCATCAGAATTGTTGCTTTCGCAGAGCGATGAGCAGCTGAGTGGCAGTACCGTCGCGACAAATATCGAAGGTCTACGGCCTATGCTCATAGAGACACAAGCGCTGGTAAGTCAAGCCATCTATGGCAACCCACAGAGGTCTACTACGGGCTTTGATGGGCGGCGCCTGAGTATGTTGCTGGCTGTATTGGAAAAAAAAGCTGGTTTGTTTTTTGGCCAAAATGATGTATTCCTCAATATAGCGGGTGGACTTAAGGTCCAAGATACCGCTATCGATCTCGCCATAGTAGCAGCGCTCATTTCCTCCCTACAGAACATCCCTGTGAGCAACAAAGTCTGTTTTGCCGGAGAAATAGGCCTGACGGGAGAAATTAGAGCAGTCAACAGAATAGAGCAAAGAATAGAGGAAGCCGCGCGGCTAGGATTTGAAGAGATGTATCTATCAAAATACAATATGAAAGGACTAAAAGGCAAGGGTCACAAAATCGCCTTGCGACCCGTTACGAAAATAGAAGACCTTATTGGAGAATTGTTCGGCTAGCGGCACCTAAGTACCAAAGGGTTGGTCTATATTGCAGCATCTTATAATTTTTCCTATGAATCTTGAACCTTACATTGCTGTATCCGGTGAGAGTGGCCTATTTGAACTGGTCAACTCCAAAAACAGTGGCCTTGTCCTCAAAAGCATCAAAGACGGCAAGAGCAAATTTTACCCGTCTAGAAAGCATCAATTTACGCCACTTGGGACTATTGCTATTTATACTCTAGAAGACACCTCTCCATTAGCAGATGTCTTCAAAACGATGAGAGACAAAAAGGCAACAACACCCGTCGTCTCCCACAAATCAGAAAAGCACGTCATAGAGGAGTATATCGAAACCATCCTTCCAGATTACGACGAAGATAAAGTCAGCCTTAGCGACATGAAGAAAATTATCAAATGGTTTACCTTCCTTGATGAGGCTGGGCTCACTGCTGATAGTGAGGAGAAGACAGACGAGGAAGCGCCTAAGGGAGAGGAAGAGTAAGGAGTAATTTTTTTTCTTTCGGGATTGGGGATTTTAGGATTAACGAATGTTGCAGCTTTACTGTATCAAAAGTCCTAAACGGACTTTTGAAATGAGAGAACCTCTACATCAGTAGAGGATGGGTGAGAAAGCAAAATCATCGATGCTACTTTATATTTTTGTTACCCTATTTTTAATTTCGAGCATCGCCGAGGAATCTTCGTTCTATCTCCCTTTTTCATTCTGACCGTAGTGAAGCGAAGTGGAAGAATCTCCGTTCTCGTAATGAGTGCAATTGAAATAAAACTCTTGACAACAATACACAACTAAACTAAGTTTCTTACGTAAGCCACAATGGCTAATACCTACCACCACTTAAAGTCAAGAATAACACTGAAGACCTTCAATCCTACAAAACTGCATTGCCACCCCCTACCGAATCTTCTCAAACTTCTGCACATGCCGCTGACAATCGCCACCTTCCGAAATCAAGAAGTACAAGCCTGTGGGCAGCATAGAAATATCCAGTGTCGTCTCTGTAGATAATTGTTCTTGTTGTGAAAAAACTTGGCCTTGAATATTTGCTAAAGTCAACTTTGTTGGCCTATCGGTTTTGACTACGATATGATCTCGGGCAGGATTTGGATAGACTTGGACAAACTCATTTGATTCTATATCTACAGTGGCCGTCGTTATTTCTGGACTGAGCATGATCGGACCATTCTGTAAGAATTTATAATTGGCGCCATTGAATTCTAATCTTGTCTCTGCTGCTTGGTCCAGATACATAGATTTAGAAAAGATACTTTCGTCTCTTGATTCCATAGACTGCAGTTCTGAATCAAGACTATAGAAAAATCTAGACATAGGGACCCATCCACCTACATTTATCGGAGTTGTAAAAGAAGAAGAATATCCTGACATCGCATAAATTATCTCGTCTCCTGGATTAAAAACTTGCACGTGTGGTTGTGCCTCACAGAATAACAAGGTCGTATCCAGTAAGAAATCATATATAGTATCGCAGCGTGATGTTTCCAATTCAAAATCAGAAATCTCTACCTGACTTGTCGGATACTCTAGGGTTAATTGAGTGTGGATGTTTCTATAAAAAGAATGGCTTGTCAACTCAAACTGGTGTTGTCCATAAATAAGATGGGTACTGTCTGAGGTGACTAAAAGGCCTGCTAGTGTTTCATCTTCCTCGACTACACCAGAATACTCAAACAAAATATTTGACAATCCATCTATAGCGTAAATATGATAGCTGTCCTCGTTTATTTCATTTACATAAACTGTTTCTTCATCTCTAAAGTCAATTTGATCAAAGGACGTTACACTAATCGGTAAGGTCCACTCATTAAGTTGTACACGCAATTCACAATCGTACTTATAGAGCTTGTCATCTTCTAGAAGGTAATTAAATTCCCCATCTTGATACACCGCACTGGCACGAGGCAATTCACTAAAAAAAGCTACCTCCTCGCCATTAAAATATAAAATATCAAGTCCCCTCAACACATAGATATCTCCACTACAACTCGTAAATAATCTTCCGCCGAAAGAAGACATTTGTATGGTATCTGTAATTCTACCTTGCTCTAAGTGGTATAAAAATCTTGATCTCTCAGCAAAGCACCACCATCCACCAGTAGAATCATAAGTTATATCATTAGCTTGGCGTATAACATTGTTTTCTGCCAAGAAATCATCATAATCATCCCGAGTAATGACACCATTTCTTGATGTGTGGGTCCTTAGTGCATCTTCTTGAGTATCACTACAGTTGAAAAACCAATTAACAAAATGGAAAGTGCTGTCATTAACATAAATCAATTTCTGATTTTCCGCACAGCTGTTATAATGATCTATTTGATAGTCTCCTGTGATGATTTCAAATCCATACTGGCTCGCAGAGACTAGATCATCACCTTGAGTGATAAAGTCTCTTACTTCTGCGTCGAATCTATCGTGATTTAGAAAATTGAAATTTTGAGGTATCTGTGCCTCTAGTACCAGTTGAGCACATAGGGTTAGGCAGAGTGCGAGTAATAGTTTGTTCACAGCGTGGTTAATCTGGGTATAAGACGTAAGAGGGGAAGAAAACGTCTCAAATTCTGTGTCTAGGCCATCAAACCACTTAGCGAGAAAATCTACATAGGTCTGATACACAAGATTGCGACTGAGCGGTGGCATTCTCGATTTACCAATCCAGAGATACCGGAGCACCAAGCCATATATCTTTTTAATAGATACAAGCCCAATCCTTAAGAATGGGAAAAGAAGGTTCGGAGCTGTGGATTAGGGATGCGAGTAGTGATGATTGACAAGGGCAATAGGCCATACTTGCTCAGCACAATATGGTCTTCAGAATTAGGAAAAGGTAGTATTCTCAAGTGAGAAGGCCTTGCAGTTGTGGGTAGGCATCTCCAGCTATCCAAGATCCACCCTCTCTTAGCACTCTTTCTGAAAAAGACACCATGAGATAAGGCTGTAACTCTCCTGTTAGAAGGTCAGTAGGTACCGTTATTAACCCACTCAGCACCAGCGCAGTTATATACCTAATGTCAAGAGAACCAACAGTTTACGTGTCATAAGGATAAAATATGCGGTTCGCTTTACACTATATGACACTAAGTTTGATAATGTCAGCTGCGATATGTAAGGACAATTGACAAATTATTGCTTGCTGCCTCCAAAATCCACTATATTTGCACCCCGAAACTAAAGAGCCTCACTGCTCCCTCTACTTAGAAGCTAAGAAGAGTTCGTTTTCGGAAACATATTATGGCGTGGTAGCTCAGCTGGTTAGAGCGCAGCATTCATAATGCTGAGGTCGACGGTTCAAGCCCGTCTCACGCTACCTTAAAGCCCCTAACTAATTGATAGTCAGGGGCTTTGTTATTCTAACTGTCGTTATGACTGTCAAATTACTTAGTTTTCGGAACAGAGACTTATTCAAGTATAGAATAGGTTCTTT
>CALBWK010000240.1 GCA_937969415.1 uncultured Saprospiraceae bacterium
TATAATTAGAAGCAAGGCGCTCAAGTGCAGCCCCACTATGCACTATGCACTAAGAAGAGCATTAGCGTCAAGCCCTATCTATGCACTATATGCACTAATAGAGCCCAGCGCTCGCGGGCAGCCTCCTATAATCCTCAAATCTTATCAATCCTAATTCTGACAAAAGAAGCGGGCTCACGCGGGCAGCCCCACTATGCACTATGCACTAAAAGAAGAGCCTTAGTGCAGAGCCCTATCTATGCACTAATAAAGCTCGCGGGCAGCCCCCACATAGACATTACCGTCTCCTTCTACGGCTATTCTCTTCTACAACTTCTAGCTGATAAGGAAAATCATAAACGTGGTCAGCACATCTGATTTCTATTTCTCCAAATGCGTTAAGGAGTGGTGGCTCGAAGTGAATGTCAAAAGTGCCTTTGGTTCCGGGCTCTAGGATAACTCTATCTAGAGAAAACTCTTCGTGATAAGCCAGCTGCTCTTCTACCGATCTCTGGGCCAACTTGTATCGCTGACTACGATCTACGGCTTCTGTGGCATAGCTACCACCAACTGCTACAGTCTCCACGGCATCCGCACCAGTGAGGATACCTGTTAATACATCTAAGCCACCGATGACTGCTGTTTGTGTATTGGCATTTTTTCTTTCTGTCTCCAAGAGATCTTGTTCGTTTCTAAGAGAACGCAGCAAGTCTTCTTTGTGAACGGGCTTAGCAAATCGTCTGCGATCACCTCCTACATCCATCAATAAGGCCATATCTGATGCATCCACTATGATGCTCTGATCTGAGCGATTATCGATATCAACTTGAAAGGTAATGTGATTGATGGCATCCCCTATGTAGGCCGTAGTGATGTGCACATCATTAGTAGGGTTGTTATTTCTATTGTCCCCTCTATCCTCTAACTGATGAGCATTCTGTAGAGCAATGGTTCTGTTACATGCGGTACCAAGAACCAATAATAGTCCGAATAGTAGTAAGTAGTGTGCTTTCATAGTCGTGTTGTTTTATCTATAGGATAGAATTAAGATAAGCACTTCTACGCATCCTAAGCCTATAGTTAACACTTAATTAGTAGACCTCTGGGTGTATTAGTGAGATTTTAACTTTAAATGAAGTACACCTCTATCCTATCTAAAAGCTTCCTTAACAAAAGATCTCGTAACCGTAGCACCAGATGCTGACTGTACTTGTAAGAAGTACACACCTGCTGGATAAGCTCTTGTAGGCACAGAAAACTGATTACCGCTGACCGTCTTTTGATGCTGTACGCGTCCGTGGATATCGTAGATTTTGACCACACCGTCTAGTACTTCTCCCATTTGTACATTGACTACATTGGTGACAGGATTAGGGAATAATGTCACGTCTAGCTCATCTATCTCTACCACATCAGAAGTCAAGTCTGGATCGATGGCCAGATTGGTCAATATTAAGGTGTCATACTGCGCATCCATAGACAGCGGCTGACCCGAAGAATTAAAGGCACATACATTATAGAACTTGATAACGACAGTATCTCTGCCATCAGGATTAGATGTTGTAGCTGTTTCCCTGATCAACATATCCTGGTCTACCAACTGACCACGCTGCGTGTTGTCGATGCTGTTATAATTGGTGAAGGCATACTGTATCTTATTGTCGCCTACTAATTCATTACTAGCTGTTCGCTCTCTGTTCTGAATGAAAGCAAAGTTGTGCTGGAAAACATCATTGCCATCTTGCATCAAGAAAGCAAACGGCGTAATCATATTGGTGTCATAACGCATATCAAAGGATACACCGTGGACACCAGGAGACAACAATTCAGAATCAGGACCCGTCAAGAAAACCTCGAGGCCTATGATTCTATCAAAAAGCGCTGCCGTAGATAAATCAATTATATTTTCTTCCAGAGCAATCTCCAACTTATTTTCTCCTGGCACTGGTACTAAAAGTTCTTGTTCGTAAACAAAACCATCTCTACTCAATCCAAAATTATTATCTATGGCTTGTACATCCAGTTCGTTGATAATTCCATTGCCATTGACATCTGCATTCTTTGCGTTGATGCCAAGAAATTCTGTACCCCAATTATCCGCATTAAAACCAAACCACTCAGTCGTACTTATGCCTCTCGGTATACCATCATTGATAGCTTGTCCTGCGAGCACCCCTACAAAAAGATAATCCTTGGCAGTAACGCCTCTATCCCTATCTGCATCCCCTGGCCAAACGCAGTCTGCAACACATTGCTCTAGACCACTGCTGCACCCAAAGGTGCCATCTTGCATACCAGCAAACTCTGTCTTGAGGTCATTAATTTTGTCTGGCCAAACGCCAAATATATCTAGTTTCTTCAGCTGAGGATCATATAAAAAGTAATCAGCAAAATCTATCGTTCCCGTAGCGCCTTGCATCACCTGACCCTCATCTATAAGCGTCGTCAGTGTACGGACATCTCTAGGTGTTGCTATCTCAGCCGTCTCCATAGACCAGCCATCTGCTTGATCAGGACGATCAGGAAAAGCAAATAAGGTTGTCTCTGTCGAATTAGGGTCATAAGCATTGCCGCCCACCGTCTGAGGCATACCGTCTCTCCACAAACCTGACATGTAATAGTAATGCTCCATAGGTCCTGTCGGATCTATACCCGGCACCAAAGTGTCTCCTATACCTAAGAGATAGAATGGCTTGAAACTTTTCATGTCCTGATTCAAGAAGACAGTAGATCTAATGGCGCCATTGTCATTAGGCACATCAAAATCGTGACAAGCTCCGACAAAAGTCTCTCCTCCTTTGTTATAATTAAAGGTGCAATTGAGATCGAGATTACAACCAGCGTAATCATTTTCATTGCAGGCCAAATCAAAATCTTCGAAGAGTGAAATTTTTAACTCATTCAAAGGATCCACTCCTAAATAGTGATATTTTAATCTTGTAAAGACAGTATGATCTGCTTCCGTATCTTCAGCACAATTGACTAGATAATTGGTCTGGTGAAATTCTAAGCCTATAGGGTCACCTCCAGAATTGGTATGGGTCGTCATATCGTTGTAGACGACGAAACTAAATTCTGATGGAACGAAATCAGGGTTTTCCTCAAGCACTATAGGTAGGTCTCCATCAAGAGGATCATAGATGCCATCACCCGATAAATCCATAAAAGGAGCCAGGTCATAATCTGGCGCTAAATCTTCCATATAAGGATTACCTGTCGCCGGCCATTCTAGTATATCAGCAGGAATATCCGCGAGGGTCAAATTGCCATCTTGAAACTTGACCTGTAGATCAAAGATGTCAAACTGGTTGACTATCCATACTCGATTGAAAACACCACAGAGTGTATCTATGGGCTGGCCTGTCTGTCTATCTAAGGGACCCGGTAGAAAGTCGTTTTTGGTTAGGCTAGGAAAAGAGTTGGCAGACACCCTGAGATTATCAGCAGGATCCTTAGCAGCAGCCCAGATGGCCTTACCAAAGCCTAAGTAAAAAAGGGAATCTTCTTGACCATCAAAGTAAAAATTGTCTTCTAGATTCTGATAAGACGGCATACCATATGTAAAGGCGGTATTGGCTCTATGGTTATTGCGAATGGTGCCCCAGACCTCATCCTCTAGGATGCCATCTTGGCATTGTGCACTCAAATCGATACAGAAAAGGCAAGATAGGACCAAAAAAGATAGATAAAACCTCATTTTCTTTAGTATTTGTATTGAAAATCAATGGTCAAGGGGAACAGCAATTAATGTCATCGCCAAGCTCAAAGTTACGGGAATCGGCGTCTATTTGTCAACTAATCGAGTTTAGGCGTACCTCTTTATAATCCTTGTCCTTATTTTTATGATAACACCCATAACAACTAATTAGAGACAACTGACTTAACAACTTTATATCAATCTCTTATTATGCAATACGAAAATCTCTTTAGCTCCACAGGCGTGGATAACGTCATCGCAAGAATCAACCAGCTATCGCCCAATAGCCAGGCCCAATGGGGTAAAATGAACGCCTCTCAGATGTTGGCACATCTCAATGTAGCTTATGAAATGGATCTAGAAGATAAGCACCCAGCGCCCGGTGGTTTTGAGAAATTTATGCTCAAGCTGTTTGTCAAAA
>CALBWK010000241.1 GCA_937969415.1 uncultured Saprospiraceae bacterium
AAGTTTGGCTCAAGGGTAGATATTTTTCTTCCACTATCTGCTAAGATCAAAGTGGAGATGAACCAAGTGGTCAGATCGCCAAAAGACATAATAGCAGAGCTTACATAGTCTTACTAAACTAGAACGCTTAATTATAAATACGGCTTAAGGATATCCTCAATGGCCTCGACCCATAAGGGATCATCGTTAAGGCTAGGAACCAGATCTAATTTCTCTCCGCCCATTTCCAAAAACTCTTCGTGGTACTCATCAGCAATCTCAATTGTAGTCTCAAGACAATCTGAAACAAAAGAAGGAGAAAATACAAGCAGTTTTTTAATGCCTTTAGAGTTTAGATCCTTCAATACATCTGGTGTAAAGGGTTCTGTCCAAGGGTCTCTACCTAGCCTAGATTGGAAACCGACAGAATACTGATCTTTACTCAAGCCTAATTCATCTGCGATCTTAAACGCTGTATCATAACACTGGGCAGAATAGCACATCTTATTCGACTCACAGATAGACTGGCAGCAGTCAGAATTCTTAAGACAATAATTGCTTACATCAGATTTCCTAAGTTGCCTCTGAGGGATACCGTGAAAAGAGAACAAAAAGTGATCGTAATCCTCCATATCAAATTTCCGAGCATTGTCTGCAAAGACTTTAATGAGCTTGGGATGATTATGATAGGAACTGACACAAGCCAGCTCCGGTATGGTCAGCCACTCTGTTATAACCCGCATCGCTTCTTGTACAGCCGACCCCGTACTTGCAGAAGCATAATGCGGAAACATCGGGAAGATAATAATCTTATCCACGAGTGCTTCCCTTAGCTTTTGAGCTGCATCCTTGATACTAGGATTTTGGTACCGCATTCCTAATTCTACTAGATAATTATCACCTAGCCGATTCTGAAGCATATCGCGGACTTTATAGCCATAGTGCTTGAGTGGAGATCCATCCTCTGTCCACAACTCCTTATATAGCTTACCTGATGATCTAGCTCGAAATGGAGCGATTATTCCTCTTACCAATACATTCCTTAAAGCACCATTAATGTCTAAGACCCTTTCGTCAAGGAGAAATTGCTTCAAATAGCGCCTTACGGAGCTTGTAGAAGGATCATCTGGAGTACCAAGATTGAGAATCAGAACACCTGTTTTGCCCATAATTTATAGTCGATAGAAAGTCAAACACAATAATCTTATTTTGGTTTGAGGGTAACAAAAGTATTATCAGAAATAGTATCATAGCTTAGTAATATTCCCTTCTTCCATTTACCCTATATTGGTAGCCAATACTCACTTATGAACAAACCGTTGATACTCGTTACAAATGATGATGGCATTACTTCACCAGGTATAAAAGCGCTTATTGAATGTGCATCAGAGCTAGGGACACCTTTTGTGGTTGCTCCTGACTCGCCTCAATCAGGTCAGGGCCATGCTATTACACTCACGGAACCTATCAGGCTTAAGGAAGTGGACATATTTCCTGGGATTACAGCCTATGAATGTAGCGGCACCCCCGCAGATTGTGTCAAACTGGCCAAAAACGTGTTGTTGAGAGACCAAAAGATCGACCTATGTATATCAGGCATAAATCACGGTTCTAATGCATCGATTAATATCATCTACTCTGGTACGATGTCCGCAGCTATGGAAGCCAGCATCGAGGGTATAAAATCAATAGGATTCTCCAATGTATCTTATTCGTACAAAGCCGATCTCAATGGATGTAAGCGCTATGCACTGCAATTGATGAGAGCAGTCTTACAAGAAGACTTCAAGGATTGTCATCTGCTCAATGTCAACTTTCCAGATCTCCCTCCTAAAGAAATCAAGGGTATTAAGTTATGTAGGCAAGGAAAAGGAAACTGGAAAGAAAAATTTCTAGAAAATAGAGATCCAAGAGACCAACCCTATTATTGGCTGGCAGGAGAATTTTTAGAAGAGGAACACGAAAAAGATACAGACTTATGGGCGCTACAAAATGGCTATGTATCTGTCGTCCCCAGCAAGCACGATCTCACCGACTACAAGGCTCTAAAAAGCATACATCACTTAGAAAAAATCAACGATGCTTCGTAAAGAAAATGATAATCTATTAATCGGACTAATGATAGGTGCGACTGTTCCTGTTTTAGGGCATTGGTGTATAGAAAATATATTCACCTTGCTTACTGAATCTGGTATTATGGATGAAGTATCTGCAAGTACGATCGGCAAGAGAACTAAGACACTTACGCTATTGGCAATCTGCACCAATATTATACCTGCCCAGCTATCGAGCAATTGGCGATACAATAGAATATTACAAGGCGTCATCTTTGCTACACTAGCTTATGCAGCTTTCTGGAGTCTGCACTTTATCTTCCACCTAATCTAAGTAGTGAAATATTATATCATTGTCGGCGAGTCTTCTGGAGACCTATATGGAGGCTTATTGATGAGTCAAATTAAAAACTTAGACACTAATGCTAGTTTCAAATTTTGGGGAGGTCCTGAGATGCGCAAACATTCCTCTGGTCAACTCAAATCTATAAAGGAAACATCCTTTATGGGATTTTGGGAAGTGGCAAAGAATGCTAATAAAATTAAAGGCTTTTTTGATTTCGCTAAGTATAGCATAAAGGAATTTGGCCCAGATATTATCATATTTCTTGATTACCCTGGATTCAATTTGAGAATGATGCGATGGGCCAAGGATGCAGGATACAAGACCGCTTATTATATCTCCCCACAACTATGGGCTTGGAAAGAAAACAGACACAAAATACTTAGAGACAAAGCAGATTTGTTTTTTGTCATTCTACCATTTGAGAGAGATTTCTATAAGAATCTAGACACCCCTTGTCAATACGTAGGGCATCCTCTCGTGGAAATTATTCCAGAAAACAAAAGTGATATACCG
>CALBWK010000242.1 GCA_937969415.1 uncultured Saprospiraceae bacterium
TTTTCTCTTGGTCTCATTCCAGATCTGATAAGCAAAACCTACATCAACCCTCTGATACTGCTTGAAGCGGAAGGTATTTCTAAATATCTCATTATCACCTTTTAACCCGAAAGGCAAACCAGTCCCAAAAGTCAGGTTGAGATTCATCTTAAAGTTCTCATTCTGTGGCAGGTAATCTTGAAAGAAGATGGCAATATTGAAAAACTGATCTGTAGGTCTTGGCACATAATCACGTTTCATTGGCTCTACATTTCCAGAGTCGAAGCCTAAATGCTGAACACCGTTGAGCCTCTCCTTGGCACTTAGAAAAGAGAGATTGACCCATGACTCGGCACCTGGCACAAATTCGCCATTGATTCTTAAGTCTAGACCAGTTACAAAACCCGTGGCATCGTTATCTCCAGAATAACGGATTCTGACATTATCGATCTCGTAAGAAATCAGGTTATCCAGTTTCTTGTAGAAAAACTCAGTGATCAATCTGAATTTCTTTCTACTGACTTTTTTCCAATCAAAGTCATAACTCATTCCCGCCACAAAGTGAGTCGAGCGCTGGGCCAAAATATCAGTATTGACTAGACCTACAGGATTCCTAAGCTCTCTATAGAAAGCAGGCTGCGCATAGATACCGGAGGACAATTTGAAGGTGATCTCTCTCTCCCATCCCAGAGGTTGATACAAGAATTGTATACGCGGGCTGACAACGGTTTCTCCATTCAGACTCCAATGCGAAGCTCTCACCCCTCCAGTAACTTTGAGGTCATAGCGGTTTTGCTTGGTGACACTAAAGCTGTTCTGTAAATATGCTTCGAGTCTAAACGAGTTAAAGTTATTCTCAGACTTGATGACTTCGCTCAGCAGCACTTCATCTTGACTAAAGGGTAATGAATACCCAGCAGAGTCTAAGCGTTCCCATTCATTAAGGCGATCATTAATATCTTCTTGCTGGTACTTAAGTCCCCATTGGATAAAATTATTTTTGCTGTCATCGTCACTCTGCAACTCTAGACCACCTTTGAGATGCACGTTGGCGATGGTATTCTCCAACCTGTTCCTAGCATTAAGATGTTGTGTGCCAGTACCCAAGATGGCCACCTCCTCAGTAGAGCCCTCTCCTGACAGATCAAATTCTACTTGGCTCAATCTATAGAAGCCAAGGATATCAAAATTCTCTGTTTCGAAGTTATCATAATACGATGCCAGCAACTTTATAAAAAGTGGATTCTTATCTCTCTCCGGCAAATAAGTAAAAGAGACCCCTCCCATCATATTCTGAAAGCCGTCCACTTCCTGCCCCTCAAAAGCACTCGACAATTGTAGTACCTGAGTAAACAATCCTGTCGCTGTAACTCTAGATTGAGGCACAAAATTATACTGACTTCTATTGAAGTTACCCAAGAAGCCAACTTGAAAATCTTTAGTCACATCGTAGGAAATAAATGTCTGTATATCGGCAAAGTTAGGCGTATACTCCCCTGCTACATCTAGCGATCCCAACAGATACTGAGTTGTCTTGTATCTAGCACCTAGCAGATAACGCAACTTATTAAAGGCATTGGCCCCTAACTTCTTAGAACCCTCTATATGCGCAGAAGCACCAAGTAAACTGGCAGACGCAGAAGCTTTAAATTCTTCCGGCCGCTTGTATCTGATATCTAGAACAGAAGACATCTTGTCTCCATATCTAGCTTCAAATCCACCTGAACTAAAGGACACATCTCTTATCAAATCAATATTGGGAAATGACAATCCTTCTTGCTGGGAAGACCGAATAAGCTGAGGCCTAAATATCTCAAAATCGTTGACATAGACAAGGTTCTCATCATAGTTACCACCTCTCACATTGTACTGTGAGCTCAGCTCTCCCCCTGTACCTCCTGATGCTCCTAAGGCAATATGAGGCAAGATACTCTCAAAGTTTCCACTTGCGGTTGGAAGTTTTTTGAACTCAGTAACCTCCTCTCGGACCATACCAACATCTTCCAATTTACTCTCTCGTATAACGATCTCCAAATCGGACACTGAAGGAACCAGCTTAATATTGAGATTACGATTCGTGCCATTCGCTAGTCGTGCAATCTTATGCTCTGCATCCTCATAACCTACTCTCGTAAATCCTAGGGTAATAATCTTATCACTTTCCACTTCCAAACTGTACTCTCCATAGCTGCTCGTCTCGGTGGTGACATTGGTGCCTTTGACATACACGGTTACGAATTCGATAGGCTCATTTGTATCGATGTCCTTGACAACTCCAAAGAGTGTAGTCTGAGCTGAAGCCAAACCAGCTAAACAAAGAAATCCAACCAGTACAATAAGAAACTTAGCTTGTCTCATTATATGTCAA
Organism: uncultured Saprospiraceae bacterium; assembly: GCA_937969415.1. Classification (GTDB taxonomy): domain Bacteria; phylum Bacteroidota; class Bacteroidia; order Chitinophagales; family Saprospiraceae; genus RFSX01. The sequence continues at coordinate 2,348 of CALBWK010000242.1, forward strand.
AGTTATTGATTTGAATAGAAGACAATCTTTCTATAGTCTTTGTAGGATCCTCAGATTTGAATACACTGCTACCTGCAACCAAGACATCGGCTCCTGCCTTGAGAATAGCCTCTGCATTTTGCAAACCTACACCACCATCTATTTCTATTAGTGTGTCTAAATTGCGTTCCGTAATTTTTTGCTTAAGAGTGCGGATTTTATGTAGCGTTCTATAGATAAACTTCTGGCCGCCGAAGCCTGGATTGACAGACATCAAGCATACAAGATCAAGCCCTTCAAGGATATCATCTAAGGTATCTACATTGGTCTGTGGGTTGAGTGCTACGCCTGCCTTAGCCCCTTGAGATTGTATGTGGGTGATCAGCCTGTGCGCATGGGCAGTAGCTTCAAGGTGAAAGGTTACTACCTCTGCACCACACTCTATAAACGAGTCGACATACTTCTCAGGCTCGACGATCATCAGATGTACATCGAGAGGCTTTTCGGAAACAGCCTTCATCTGCTTGACCAACATCTGCCCAAAAGAGATATTAGGGACAAAGACGCCATCCATCACATCTACGTGTACCCAATCGGCCTTGCTCTGGTTGAGCATTTCGAAATCAGCATTAAGATGCCCATAATTGGCGGCAAGTATAGACGGGGCGATAAGATGTGACATATAAGCTTTACTTGTGATGTATAAAGTCCAAAAGTATCAATAATCTAGGGTTAAAAGGATAATAAGCGGAGGTTAGAATCCTGAATTGTCTTGTCTAGGTTAATGATGGAGTCGCAGAGGCTTAAGCACAATCAGCTTACTTAATAACCCCCAAGTGTAATATTCTCCCACCTGCTTGGTTGACAGGACTCACACTCTTGCCGATGACAACACCGCGCTCTGGTGCAAAATATTCCTTGATGACATCGCCGAAGACATTTCTAAGAGTCGCAATCTTATCGCCTTTCTCTACGATTTCAGTCACATTAGGATGTACTGCCAATAGGCCTCCTGAATCACAGTAAATCCAATAGGACCTCTTACATAAAACTGTCTCATCAGAGATTTCTTCGACTTCAGAATCGGTGACGCCTATATGTCCTAGTAAATTATGAATGCCCGTCAGACCATCACGAATCATACCCTTCTGAAATAAATTGGGATTACCCACTTCAAGTGTAATGGCAGGAATATCTAGTTCGTCTGCAGTACCTCTCAGAGTACCATCACTTGGAGGATTATGTACGATAATCTGAGCATTCTGAAGCAAGGCCATTTTCCGCACAGTCTCATCACTCATATCGGCTCTTATGTAGTACGAATTGACACGGCCATTACTTGCTGTATGCAGATCTAACAGATAATCAAAATGTTTCACCAACCGATTTACAACCCTCCATGCATAGACCTGACTTACTGTTCCTGTTTCCTTGCCAGGCATTATATGATTGAGATCTACCCCATCAAGAAAGCGTCGCTTCTTTCGGAGGTACGAGGGGACATTAACTATGGGAGCTCCTATTATGACACCCTTGAGTTTCTTGACATCTATCTCCTTAAACAAACGTTGGATAACAGGGATACCATTGAGTTCGTTGCCATGGACAGCTGCGGTTAATCCTATAACGGGGCCATCAGTGTATCCTTTAGCCACAATCAATGGCAACTTAATAGGTGCGCCCATCCCATCCTCGACCAGGTTGAGGAAGTATCTAGATATAATACCTGAGGGTATAGACTCAAGGTCTAGCTTGTTGATCGTTTGCGGTTCCGTCATAAGCTGCGAGTTAATACATTTTGGACAATTAGGTCTACACCTCTTTCGACTAAGGGCAGTCCCTTTAATTGAGCAATCTGAGGCAAACCACCTATGCTCGTGGTGTTAATTTCTGAAAGCACACGTTTCCCATCATCACTGACCAAGGTATCGACACCGTACATAACAATGCCTTTGGAGTCCAAGATCGGATGAATGGTCTCAACGATATGTACCTCCTCCGGTGATACTTCCGAAAAGTGTGAGCTGCCGCCCATAGCCACATTGCAAAACCAAGAATCTTCTGTAGGCAATCTTAGCGAAGCACCCATAATATGACCATCTATAACGATAATGCGCTTGTCACCCAGCTTGACATTCTTAAGAAACTTAACTGCAAGATACGGTGTCGGTTGCTCTTGGTAGTGAGTAAGGAATGCATCCAAAGTCATCTTATCGGTTCCATTAGAGACAGCATTGTTTTCGATTTTCCAAATGCCTTTACCTCCATATTCGTTCAGGGGCTTTAGAACAATCGGAAACTGCTCACTGAATCGCTGGATATCATCCACTGTATGGCACAGTTGTAAGGATGGGCACACTTCTTGAAAATTGAGAAGAAAAGCCTTGCTACCAGTCTCAAAAATCGAGGTGGGGTTATTGATAACTATCTTGCCGATAAAGACAGCAGCTAAATATTGTAAAAAAATTTCGTTTAAAGGAGGCGGCATGCGCAACCATACAAAATCATAACTCTGAGGATCAGCGACTACATGTGGCCCATCTAAGGGATGAATAATTGTAGAAAATTTAAAATCATCAGTAATAGTTGTCACCCAAAGTTCTGAGTTAGATACAGAATTAAAGAAATCGTGATTAGCTTTCGTTTTTCTACTGGCGACATCAACTTGCTCAGCTTCCTTGTGCTGCACTAATTCTGCTGCTAGACTATAAAGAGAATTTTCTGAAGAATGCCTTGAATGATCAGTCAGTATCAGGATCCTCATCAGGTATATTTTCGGCTTCGTTCATTTCTTGCAACTTATCCTGAGCATCATCAGTCAGATTGCCCTCTTCATCATAGTCATCATCCTCTTCGATAATTTCTTTAGCTTCTTCTCTTGTCATCCTAATGAGATAATAAAAAGCATCAGCTTCATATGGTAAGGCCATAACCAACTTTCCATCTCTATTTTTAAACTGAATCAGATGCTTTTCGAAGCCAAACGGAAACTTTAGCTTAATTTCTGTTAAAATATTTTCGGGAAGCTTGTCGTAGTCTTTTATAACTTTTGGTTTGCTCATCGTTTACATTTTAGATATATAACTCAGGATTATGAGACAACTAATATTCCAGAGGAAATATTCATTTTGATTCTACTCATTCTTCTTCCTCAAGGAGGTACTTGAAATTTTTACTTTGCTTCTTATAGGGTTTCAACTTCTTTTTTTTCTGGCTTACCTTTTTAGGCATTTCAGATTTAGATTCTTCTTTAGGAAACTTTCTGACTTTTTTCATTTTTGCTTAACGGAGTTAATAATTAAACAATCGGGTTACCATCCCAGCACATAGGCAAATATGAGTGGGGCGACTATAGTTGCATCTGATTCTATGACATACCTAGGGGTTTCAGGAAGTAATTTTCCCCAAGTAATTTTTTCATTGGGCACCGCTCCAGAGTATGACCCATAACTGGTTGTGCTATCACTGATCTGACAGAAATAAGACCACATCGGCACCTCTCTTTCTAGGTCTTGGTGGAGCATAGGCACGACACAGATAGGGAAATCTCCTGCAATACCACCGCCTATCTGAAAGAATCCGACGCCTCTATCCTTTGTGTTTTCCTCATACCATTTCGCGAGATACATCATGTATTGAATGCCGGATTTCATTGTAGCAGGAACTATATCCTTTTCTATACAGTAGGAGGCAAAGAAATTACCACAAGTAGAATCCTCCCACCCAGGTACGATGATAGGCAGATTCTTCTCAGCCGCTGCAAGTAGCCAGCTGTCTTTAGGGTCTATCTGATATTGACCTTTCAGCTCACCACTTAATAATATTTTATAAAAGTATTGATGCGGAAAGTAACTCTCCCCTTTTTCATCTGCATCCTTCCATACTTTGTATAAGTGATCCTCTATAGCCCGCATAGCCTCTGCTTCAGGTATGCACGTATCTGTGACACGGTTGTAGTGATTATCAAGTAAGTCTTTCTCTTCAGCTGGTGAGAGATCTCTGTAATTAGGTATCCGCTTATAATGCTTATGGGCCACGAGATTAAACACATCTTCCTCTAGATTAGCCCCAGTGCAGGTGATGACATGTACCTTATCTTGCCGTATCATTTCTGCCAAAGACTTGCCCAACTCTGCAGTACTCATAGCCCCTGCAAGGGTTACCATCATTTTATTGCCGGTGTCAAGTTGCACCTCATATTCTTTGGCAGCATCTACCAGCGAAGCCGCATTAAAGTGCTTGTAATGTTCTAGTATAAACTGAGATACTTTTCCTTTAGTCATTATTTCGAAAATTTGTATGAAAGCATTTTGTAATAGAGCTTGGCTGCTAAGAACTGAGGTCCAGTGAGTCCAGCAATAGGTGCCAGCTCCACTATATCAAAACCGACAACATTTTTTGCATCAAAGACAGATTGTAGATAATTAATCAGACGGTACCACGTCAGACCCCCCGGCTCTGGAGTCCCAGTGGCTGGCATAATCGACGGATCAAGTACATCTAAGTCCAGAGTGATATACACATCATCCGTCATCTGATTGATAGAACTTTCTATCCAGTCCCTATTGTAGTGCATCTCATCAGCGAAGTAGGTTTTGCTATAATCCATATGCTCTTTCTCGCTGACATCCATACTCCGTATACCGACTTGTATGAGATTACAGTTCTGACTGGCATCGTATAAGGCGCAAGCGTGATTATACGCAGTACCCTCATAACTAGGTCTCAGATCTGCGTGGGCATCTAATTGGAGGATGGTCAGATTTTCATAGTGCTCGTAGTGGGCCTTTATGAGGCCAATACTTACTGAATGCTCCCCACCGAAAAACGTCAAAAACTTATCTAAGCCTAAAAGATTTTTGCACCGCTTGAACACCTCTGTGTACATATGCTCAGGGCTCTTAAAATCTTGCCAAGGCTCAGGCATATAGATGCCTTGCTTATAGACTTCTGAATTAGTCTCTATGTCATAGAGTTCCATATTTTCTGCCGCATCGAGAAAGGCCTCGAATCCTTTGTCAGCGCCTTTTCCCCAAGTGCTAGTACCGTCATAAGGAATAGACTGCAATAATATCTTAGAATATTCTTTACTAGCGAACTGTGGGCTTATACCTGCAAAAGTTTTCATACTGTATTAAGTATTATATCCTAGAATAGTGAGCATTTCCTCCACCGTCTGTTCGTTACGATAGACATAGTCTACAACATTTCCTGTCTCGTCTCTGTCTATAATAATCAGCTTAGGTGCAGGGATCAGACAATGCTTAATCCCGCCATAGCCGCTTATAGAATCCTGATAAGCACCTGTATGAAAAAAGCCTACATATAGTGGCTCATTGTCCTCATCATCAAACTTGGGCAAGAACAGTTGCTGATTAAAATCTTCAGAATTGTAGTAATCAGAATGATCACAACTGATACCGCCAATATTGACTTTGGTATATTCGTTATTCCACTTATTAATAGGTAACAAGATGAATTTCTCCAAGATTGACCACGCATCAGGAATCGTATTCATCAAACTGTTATTGACCATATACCAGACCTCTCTATCATTCTGATGTTTTTGTTCTAGTACTTCAAAGATGATGGCCCCACTTTCTCCAACTGTATACTTCCCGAACTCAGTAAATATATCTGGCTCATCTATCTCAGCTTCTTGACAAGCATTCTTGATATTGGAGACTATTTCATTGATCATATATTCATAATCATATTCAAATCCTAAGTTGTTGCGGATAGGAAATCCACCCCCTAGGTTGAGTGCTCTTAATCCCGGGCAAGCTTTCTTTAGTTCTACAAAGAGTTTCAGTGCTTTCTGGAATTCTCCCCAGTAGTAGACTGTATCCTTGATACCGGAATCTATAAAGAAGTGTACCATTTTTAGCTCTAGATTCTTATCGCTTGCAATGGCTTCTTGATAAAAGTCGAGAAGGTCACCAGGCCTAATGCCCAGTCTCGAGGTATAGTAGGCAGATTGTGGTTCCTCGTCTATGGCGATGCGGACACCTATCTTGAGTTTGCCGTCATAATCCTCCGCAAATTGTCTAACCCGTTTGACCTCAGACTTGGAGTCAAGGACGAGGATAGAGTTTTTAAAACCCGCCTTATTGAGTCGTAATATCTTTTTGAGGTATTCGTCTGTCTTGTAACCATTGTGGACGACGATAGTATCTTTTGTCAGCTCTCCTTCTTCTAACAACTTGAAAATCAAATCGATATCAAATGAAGAAGAGGTTTCGAGGTGGACTTTTTCTTTTAAAGCGGCCTTCAGGACGTGTGAGAAGTGACAGCATTTGGTACAGTAACAATAATAATATTGCCCGCCATAATGCTGTTTTCTTATGGCTCTATTGAATAGATTTCTAGCTTTTTTGATTTGCTCACCAATGCGGGGAAGATAGACGAGCTTAAATGGCGTACCATATTTCTCTATGAGGTACTTAAGAGAAATGCCATGGAAGGTAAGGAAGTCGTTTTTGAGATCGAATCCTTCTTGGGGAAAATAATAACTCTGATCAATGAGATCGAAATAGGTATTCTTCATCAGTAATAATTCTCCTTTTTACTTTTAACCAATCTTATGTCGTGTAGACTTATCATATTATTCATATTAGTAATGAAATTAGTCAATCATTATCTCATCTAAAAGACTTTTATCATCATTCAGACTCTTAAATAATTTCATCCTGAACTTACCTTGCTTATTCACAAGAGTTTTGGCCATTTTATCTATAGCCACCATCGATAAGACGGTCTGGATATAGCATTCGATAAGATCATCTAAGCCTATCCCTAGCCGATTGAAATCTCTTCTGTCCATCAGTACCAATCTATTGGTATCGCTTCCCCAAGTCCCATCTGCATTCTTAATGGAAAGATTGGTTCCGAGCATAGACCAACTATCTATGCTGGAGGTGATGTTATCTACCAAGGGCTTTGCTGCTCTCCTTGCATAGGTGCATAGAGGCTTAATCCCATTCTCGGTAGAACTAACCATCATCCTTATGTCTGCAACGAAAGCCTTATTCTTATTATCAGGTATAGTGCCTACATGATATAACTTGCCAGCAGCGGTCGTACTGCTCCAATTAGAGTTGCCAATAAGACTCTGAACTATGAATAGATCATAATCAAATTCCATTTCCATAAAAGCATCCAATTCCTCTGGGGTAACAATGGTGTAAACACCCTGCCCTGCATTGCTATAAGGTTCTTTGATAACAGCGTGTCCGCCCAGCTTCCTGACCCACAAAGGAATCTCGTTCTTACTGACATCCCAGATGGTTTCTGGCATATTGATCTTCAGGCCATAAGGTGCAATCTCCGCATTAAAGATATCATAAGCTTTGGCGGCAACCATTTTATTCCTACCCCCCGCTAAGCAGGCAATAGTCGGATTAAGGATTTTAGTTTTGGAGTTGACAGGAATCCTATTCCATGGCTTCTGGGTGACATATCTAAAGGCTGCACGGATGGGCTTCCACTCATCTGCGTCTCTGATATGGAGGACGCCATCAACAAATTTGGCTGAGGGATCCTCCTCATCTTTATAAAAGGAAACATAGTACACAGGCTCCTGCATCACATCAGCAATGACCTCTGCATAACCTGAAACCTCCATTGGGTTCTTGTCATAAATAACAGCCAGGCCACCCTTTATCTTGTTCCTCAGGTTTTTGAGATTGGGCTTAAACGTCCGCTCTACCATCAGACGGTAACTACCTTGCTCTTGATTGTCATCTACAAGTGGCATAGATTTCTGTCCCGAGGGGCAGGAGTTGTTTTCTATGACGACCATCTGCCGCTTCCCACTTGCCGAGGTGACATTGAGCAAGTCGGCACCAGCCCACAGAAAATATCTGGCCTTATGATTAAGGACTTCCCTCAACTTTTCCTTGTTGACAGTAGGATGCAGATGACAATATCTCGTTATAATTCGCTCTTGCTCAAGGCTAAGGAAGAAGCTGATCATAGGATGGATAGTGGCATTCAGTGCCTTAGGATACCAATGGTTATGGGGCTCAAACTCATTGGGTAACACAGTCCTTAGTTTGCTCATTATTGCGGTTTGATTCTAAGCTTCCATAAGACGCATAAATATGGAGAAAGGTAACCGAATTGGACTAATATTTTACGAAACTTTTTAGCGGTAAAATGAAGCTGGTTACATCAATCAACAACAGTCAATATTTAAGATACAAGTGTCACATAACTTCTCGTTAAACGGCGAGATCGGCACTCTTAACAGTATGAAGTGAGGCTACCAGCCAACAATATCACAATCTCTAGACCTCAATAAGAATGGGCAAAATTGTCTTATACCTTCACCATATAAATCTAATAGGACTTAACTTTGAAGCCTATGAAAGTCCTAAGAAGTGCCTTACTTTTCTTTTCATTTTTCATAATTCTAGGCTCTTGCTCAGAAGATGAAGGGGTTGCTATTAACCTAGCTGAATATATAGAGCAGAATGAAGACCTCATACTCGACGAGCTGATCGCTTGCGCAGGAGGGAGGGCCGAAGGTCTGTTTGATGGAGATAGTGAACCAACCTCAGTGATCTATCTCCCCGTCGAAGGCGCTACTGAGATCAGATATTATGAGTCAACTACCTTACTGGACTCTTTAGACTTTACAGCTTACTCCGCCATAGATGTTGATAGTGAGCCTATCTTGGGGGGTAAGTTATGGAAGTTCAATATCCCTCCATTTGAAGGAGAGAAGATGAGTCTCGTCTCCTATAAAACAGAAGGCAAACTACACCTCTGCAATCCTATCCGATTAAAGACCAATCCCAAACCCACAGAAGTCAATGCAGATCTTGTAACCATACAGTCCTCTGGTGTCAATCCGAGCTTCAACTGGGACATCGGGACCATAGATGAGAATGCCATTTACTTTCAAGTTATTTCTGATGAGCAGGATAATTTTATTTCTGGCACCTACACCTTTGATCAAAACTTCACCTTCTACGAGCTGGACAATGTTGTACTCAATATTACCGACCCTACTGCCAATCCCACACTCCAGCCCAATACGACTTATAAGTTTACACTGATGGGTGTAAGCCTTGACAACTGGGTGAATCTTTACGCTGAGAAGAGATTTATTACGGAGTAGATGTTATTATTGATTGCGATTGAGCAAAGATTCTACTCTAACTAAATAGTCTTCATTTTACTAGATCACAATAAAATGCCAGGCAAAACATTGACATCTCACTATTAAGTCAGACCGCACATCATTCAAAAGTTGTCCTCGACTGGACTATGATATCTTCATCATAAGGAATCCGCTTCAATCTTAGAAAGACCTTGGCTACGGTCATCACATCTTTTTCACAATATCTCACGATGCGTTCGATGTCCTGATCAAGCCAGAAGGTTGCGTGCACTTGACTGCCATCGATATCGTCTTTAGGAGTGGGCACTGTGAGTACAGCGGCGAGAAGTGCTAATGAGGTATAGTTTTTATAATCTCCGAATCGCCAGAGGTGTAAGGTATCCACCAAATGATCAACCTCCCAAGGTTTCTTTCCAGAGATGTCTAGCATCTTGGGTACTTTGAGTTTATGGATAACCATCCTACGACATAGGAAAGGAATATCGAATTCTTTAATATTATGACCACAGATGGCTTGTTGTTTAGGCCTATCAAAGTGCTCCTTTAGAAGAGAGATTACATTTGTAAGGATGTCCACTTCATCACCATAAAAGGACTTACATCTGAAGCCGGTGATTTTTCCTTTCTTGACCTGAAAGTATCCTACTGACACACAGACGACCTTAGCAAATTCAGAATAGATGCCTGCCTTCTGCGCATAGAGCTCTGCACACTCCTCCGTATCGAGGTGCTTATCACGACTTATTTGCCTAGCTTTTATAAGCCACAGTTCCTTTAAAGCTTCTGGTAACTCTGCATAGTTGGCGACAATACCTGCCGTCTCTATATCTACAAAAAGTGTGTCGGTCAATTTTTTCTTTGCTGAAGCCATATGATGTGATGGGGTTTACCCTAGAATGTGCTGAAATAGTTAGATGGATTCTACTAATTTAAGCGTATTACTTAGTATATCTTGGGCTAATGGTGGATATTTACGTCAAATAATACGCTATGGCTAAAAATAACAGTATGTCGATCTTGGGATTATTTCTCATCATCGCCTTCTTAGGTCTCAACGCTTATCAGTGGATGACCAACTCCAAGCTAAAGACACAACTCAATAAGAAGAATACAGAGTATCTAGAACTCGATCAGGTCAATACGGAACTGAATTTCAACTATGAAGCTAAACTAGAAGAGCTAGAAAAGCTTAGAGGTGACAACACTGAGCTCAACACAAAAATAGATGCTCAGAAAGAGGAACTCGCCAAGCAAAAAAGAAAGATCACAGGTCTCATATGGACTGAGAAAGAACTCGGTAAAGCTAGGCAAGCGATGGCCGAGCTCAATAGTCAAGCCAATGGCTACATTGCAGAGATTTCTAAATTGAAGCAAGAGAACCTGCAACTGCAGACTCAAAACACAGAGCTAAATGCTCAAAATGTTACCTTGACTGAAGAAGTGGCCGTCAACAAAGAAAGAATTGCTGATCTAGATTCTGCTAAAAGTGTTCTGGTGTCACAAACAGAGGAGCTGACAATGGAAAACGATGATCTATCAACACAAGTAGATATGGCTGAGGCTATCAAAATCAACTACATAGATGCTCAAGGGTATGATGTAGGAGATGATGGCAGTGTCAAGGCAAAGAGTAGAGCTAAGAAAGTTGAATTATTAAGATCTTGCTTTACTACAGAGACTAATTTAGTGACACAACCAGGAGAAAAAGAGTTCTATGTTACCTACATCGCTCCATCAGGTGAGATTCTTTATGTAGAAGACCTTGGGTCAGGAATGATAACGAACAAACTCAATGGTCAGAAAGTTAAGTACACGGCTTCGGGAGTGGTAGACTATAACAATGAAGATCTTAAAGCCTGCCTAGATTGGAGACCTAACTTTAAATTAGCCAAGGGGACATATCAGGTAGAAATCTACAATAATGGCTTTCAAGTTGGTAAAGGAAGCTTTGCTTTGAAATAAAGAGATAAGAATAACGAAAACTTTAGAAGGCCTTAGATGTTTATTATCTAGGGCTTTCTTTTTGGCCCTTAGAATCGGAGGATAATGATAGGATGGAAGTTTAGTCAGTATTTCGGAAAGGATGAAAGCTCCATATTTGATAGGCTGTTAGAGCTATTTAAGGAGTTGATGATACATACTTCAGGGGATGTACCTGAGGCTTTATCTTGGTTAACTGAGATAGACAAGCAGCATCAGTTGACTACCGACGATTACGGTATTGCTGACTTCATAGACGAGCTTAAGGAGAAAGGATACATCAAAGATGGCCGTAATGGCCAAGGCGGGACTATCGATCCTACACGTAAGATGGAAATATCCTTGCGCCGACACGCCTTGGACGAAATCTTTGATCAGCTCAAAAAATCCAAGAAGGGCAAACACAATACGAAGGTAACCGGGCAAGGAGATGAAACCACTTCAGAGTTGAAGCCCTACGAATTTGGGGATAAACTAGAGAAACTCTCCATCTCGGAATCTCTCAAAAATGCGCAGATCAATCACGGTCTAGATGATTTCAGATTGACTCAGGACGATCTAGAAGTACACGAGACTTACTTCCAATCTCAGACCAGTACGGTATTGATGATAGATATCTCTCACTCTATGATACTCTATGGAGAAGATAGAATCACACCAGCTAAGAAAGTTGCGATGGCTCTTGCTGAGCTCATCACGACACGCTATCCCAAGGATAGTCTCGATATTATCGTCTTTGGCAATGATGCTTGGCAGATAGAAATCAAAGATCTTCCTTATCTAGAAGTAGGCCCTTACCATACCAACACAGTCGCTGGACTCGAATTGGCGATGAATATCCTTAGAAGAAGAAAGAATCCTAACAAGCAAATAATGATGATTACAGATGGGAAGCCCACCTGCATCAAAAAAGGTAAAAAGTACTATAAGAATGCCTTTGGTCTTGATAGGAAAATACTGAACAGAACTCTCGGGCTGGCCACCAAAGCCAAAAAGCTCAATATCCCCATAACCACATTTATGATAGCCCAAGACCCTTGGCTCGTCAAGTTTGTAGATCAGTTTACCAGAGTCAATGACGGTAAAGCCTTCTACAGCTCGCTACAAGGATTGGGAGAATTCATATTTATGGATTACAAAAACAACAAAAGAAAAAGAAGATAATGGACATCCAAAAAATAAAGACACTCGGTCAACTCAAAGTCTCTGGCTATAAATCTAAAAGTATCAAAGACGAGGTCCGAGACAACCTCATCACCAAAATAAAATCTGGAGACAATAGCTATGAAGGCATCTTAGGGTTTGAGGATACAGTGATACCAGACTTAGAACGAGCGCTGCTTTCGCGACATAATATCTTGTTGTTGGGACTCAGAGGGCAAGCCAAGACTAGAATTGCTAGACTGACGACAGGCTTGCTTGATGACCACATTCCTGTTATCACTGGAAGTGATCTCAATGATGATCCGTTTAATCCCATCTCCACTTCCGCTCTAGATATATTGGCGCAGCACGGTGATGACACCCCTATCTCTTGGGTATCTGCTGAGGACAGATATGTAGAAAAATTAGCAACGCCAGATGTGAGCATCGCAGATCTTATTGGAGATGTCGATCCCATTAAGGCCGCTACACTCAAGTTGCCTTACTCAGATCCTCGTGTCATCCATCACGGGTTGATACCAAGATCGCATAGGTCCATATTTGTGCTCAATGAATTGCCCGATCTACAACCGCGTATCCAAGTGGCCCTCTTTAACATTCTGCAAGAAGGCGATATGCAGATACGTGGATTTAAACTGAGGTTGCCACTAGATGTCATCTTTATCTTTACAGCGAATCCAGAAGACTATACCAATAGAGGTAGCATCATCACACCGCTCAAGGACAGAATCGAAAGTCAGATCCTTACCCACTACCCGACCTCAATAGACATTGCCAAAAAGATTACAGCGCAAGAAGCTCTTATCGTCCCTGAAGTCAAAGAAAAGATAGTTGTTCCTGACTTGATCAAGACCTTATTAGAAACGATAGTATTCGAAGCTCGTGAAAGTGATCTAATAGATGAGAAGAGTGGTGTCTCTGCCCGACTCAGTATCTCAGCAATGGAAAACCTGTACTCTAGTATAGAAAGACGGATGCTTCTCAATGGCGAAGAAACAGGTGTAGCGAGAATGTCAGACCTCTGGGGTATCATCCCTTCTATAACCGGTAAAGTAGAGTTGGTCTATGAAGGAGAGCAAGAAGGGCCGTATAGTGTGGCCTTGAGTCTGATGACTGCCGCTATACGGAAGATGTTCTTGGAGAGATTTGAGCATCCTGATAGATCTGTCAAGCTCGGAGAAAAAGACCCTTATGGGACTTTGAGAGCTTGGTTTGGGGCTAGTAACGAGGTCAATATCCCCAACGATATAGATCAGGCCAATTATGCTAAGATGCTAGAAGCCATACCGGGTATAGAAAAAGTACTTAAAACTAGAGATCTAGACAAAGAGCACAAGCATCTGCATATGGAGTTTTTGCTCCACGGCTTAGCTGAGATGGAAGCGATCAGTAAGAATGTCGTCAATCAGAGTCTTAAGTTTAGCGACCCCCTAGCCGGAATGCTTAATGATTTGGATAATTAGCCTCCGCACAAATAGCCATCAATAGATTGGTGTTAACTTTTATTTAGTGGCATACGTCATTGGAATGTATATTCTTTGCACTATGAAGTATTTGATTTCCTCTTTATTATTGATAGTTGGATTGAGTGTCCAGATTTCTGCGCAGGCCATAGAGTCTCTCTCCTGGGATGAAGCTCCGCAGATAGAGCTATTCTCTAAGCCCTCTATGTTCTTTCCTGTAGATCATATAGAGTTGGGAGAGATAGAGCGCGGTGATAAGAAAGAAATGATCTTTCACTTCATCAATAATGGCAATGAAGATATCAAAATCGAAATAGTTTCAGGCTGCGAATGTACCACCCTCGATTGGCCTAGAACACCTATCAAATCAGGACAAAAAGGATTCATTACTGCTCTTTTTGACAGTACAGAAAAGGAAAATCCTGAAACAGTAGAGATTGACATCAATCTAGAAAACACAGATCCTAAGACAGGCTATCCGATGTTTGTCAGAGTGACTTATGATTTCACTTTTCCCGAATAAGTAAGGGTTCCTATCTAATTAACAGAGTTGAGGACATCTGTACCTAGGTATTTGTCGTCCTTATTGTAATACCAAGCTCTAGTCTTGGGCATCTTGATACCAGCAATCTCCACTTCATCTGAAAGAAGGATATACTCTCCGTCATTATTGGCTTCTACCTTATAGAATTGATAGATTTCCATCGCATAAGTCTGAGGATCAAAATAGAAGTACCAAGTGTCTTTGCCTACGGTATTTTCATACGTTGCTTTTAGTACTAGGTACTCCTTTCCTTTAAAGGTTTTTCTCTGAGTTATCGGATCGATAATAGTACCCGGGTCTTTCAGCTTCATCGGGAGACCGTAGAGATAGGTGTAGTAGTTACGCCAGAGCTTGGCCCTTTTATCTGTAAGCTTATGCTTATTCTTATCAGCGTCAGAAATGGCTTCATTTCCATCTAGCTTAAAGCTGCAACTATCTTGCACGACTACATATTCTAGCTTGTCATTCTCTCCAGTTTCATAAGCTATCTGAAAAGTTTCTGCAGGCAAATCAATTTGGATATGACTTGCACGGTCTGGTCTGTTCTCTGTTTGCATTGTGATCTGCATTGCACCTTGGAAGGTAGACCACTTATTAAGCGGGTCGTGATAGGCTATTGCCTTGTCCAACAATTCTTTTCCTGTGAGTTGAGCTTGTGCTGAGGAAGCACAAATAATCACAAGTAATATTAATCCAAAATGTTTCACAGATTTCTAATTCAGTTGCGGTTCAATATTGAGCAATGCTGACCCTATCGTAGATAAATACTGTGTGCTAGAGAGCTAAGATTTTGACCTCAACTCGCTGATTTGATGTTCTCCCAGCAGCTGAAAACTCTGAGTATTTAGGCTCACGCTTCCCAGCTCCTTTGGCTTCAATATTATCAGGATTGGCACCGTTCGAAATAAAATATTGTCTTACTGATTGAGCTCTATCAGATGATAATTTATCGCAGTACTCGTGACTTGGAGTAGAATTCGTATGACCTATGATCTCTATTTTTACCGAGTTGTTATCAATCATTAGTTGTGCTAATGCCTTCAAAGATTCTTCTGAACTATCACTTAGCTTAGATTCATCCATTTCAAACTCCACCTCTGTAAGCTCTACAATCTGACTACTGACAGATTCTCAAGCAGCCAAGGGTTTGTTGAGTTTTCAAAACTTGAATTTGATAACTGAACATCGCTCTCCGCATATACATTGGAAGATAAGCATAAGAAGAAGCCAAAAACGATTGAAAGCGTCGAAATTTTCATAAAGATTATTTGATTGTAATAGAATGAGATACTAATAGACTAGAAAGATAGCAAATTATCTTTCAGCGTGGTAATCAACTACCACATATACAATCACCAAGAAAAACTTCTGCAGACCCCTTATCGATCTAGTCGTTGATCTTAAGTACTTCCAAGAACGCTTTTTGAGGCACCTGGACAGAACCGATTTGACGCATCTTCTTCTTCCCTTTCTTTTGCTTCTCTAAGAGCTTACGCTTACGGGTGATATCACCTCCATAACACTTAGCAGTTACATCCTTCCGCATTGCAGAGATGGTTTCTCTAGCAATAATTTTCTGACCGATAGCCGCTTGGATAGCGATGACAAATTGTTGCTTAGGCAAGAGTTCTTTCAGCTTCTTACAGATACGTCTACCAAATGGATCTGACTTAGATCTGTGCACAAGAGAGGACATCGCATCGACGTTATCACCATTCAGCTTGATGTCTAGTCTCACTAGATCTGCTGGTCGGAAATCTATAGGTGTATAATCAAAAGAGGCATACCCTCTAGAGATGGATTTCAATTTGTCATAGAAGTCAAATACAATCTCTGCCAGTGGCAACTCGAAGGTAAGTTCTATTCGCTCTGTCGTTAAGTAGGTCTGCTTAGTTAGCGTTCCTCTCTTATCCATACAGAGATTCATTATCGCACCGATATATTCTGGCTTACTGATGATCTGAGAACGGATGTAAGGTTCCTCTACTCTATCGATCATTGTCGGATCTGGCAAGTCATTAGGAGTATTGATTTTGATCTCGACACCTTTCTTAGTATAGCAGAAATAGGAAACGTTGGGTATCGTTGTAATCACTTCTTGATCATACTCTCTGCTCAGTCGCTCTTGGACAATCTCTAAGTGGAGCATACCCAAGAAACCAACTCTAAAGCCAAACCCTAAGGCCGCAGATGATTCCGGCTCATAGACGAGTGCCGCATCATTGAGTTGGAGCTTTTCTAGACTATCTCTGAGGTCCTCGAAGTCATCATTGTCTATCGGATAGAATCCTGCAAAGACCATCGGCTTCACTTCTTCAAATCCCTCAATTCCTTTTTCGCATGGGTAGGCGACTGTCGTGATTGTATCCCCTACTTTTATTTCTTTACTCTCCTTGATACCCGTTATAATATAGCCTACGTGCCCTGCAGAGAGTTCCTTTCGTGGCTCCATATCCATTTTGAGTATGCCTATCTCATCAGCTAGATATTCTTTGCCTGTATTGAAAAATCTGACCTTCTCCCCTTTCTTCATCACCCCATTGACAATCTTGAAGTAAGCGATAACGCCTCTGAATGAATTGAACAAGGAATCAAAAATCAACGCTTGAAGTGGCGCTTGTAAATCCCCCTTTGGCGATGGCACTCTGTCCACTATCGCTGTCAGCACATCTTGCACCCCTAGTCCCGTCTTCCCACTCGCGTGGATGATGTCTTCCAGTTCGCAACCGAGTAAATCTATGACTTGATCTGAGACCTCCTCTATCATCGCACTCTCCATATCTACCTTGTTAAGTACAGGTATGATCTCTAGATCGTGCTCTAAGGCCAAATAAAGATTGGAAATCGTCTGTGCTTGGATACCTTGACTGGCATCGACGAGTAATAGGGCACCTTCGCAAGCAGCAATAGATCGAGATACCTCATAGGAGAAGTCCACGTGTCCTGGGGTATCAATCAAGTTCATCACATAGTCTACCCCATTTGTATGCTTATAGTTGAGCTGGATGGCGTGACTCTTAATCGTTATCCCTCTTTCTCTTTCCAGGTCCATATCATCTAGGGCCTGGTCTTGCATCTTCCTTTCTGATATCGTCTGAGTATATTCTAGCAGTCTATCTGACAGGGTACTCTTACCGTGATCGATATGTGCAATGACACAGAAATTCCTTATCTCCTTCATAGCTTGCAAAGATAGCCTATTTGTCTGTTTGCATTTGCAGTGTTTTCACATAATTGAGCTCTAATGCGTTAGATTATTAGTTAGTTTTATATTAAAATTTACATTTATCTATTATGAAGAATCTTATCCTAACGTCAGTCTTGCTTATCGGTCTTTTTTCGTGTGGTGGAGATGAGAATTTAGCACCGGTCAACCAAGAACTAGACGTGGTACTTTCCTTATGGCAAACCCTCCCAGTTGAACCGAATAACCTACAACTTCTTGTTACCAATGCCGATGTTGCAGATTGTACCAACACTGAACTCCTGTATGACTTTACAGATGGAATGACTGCCAATCTCGACATTATGGGCTTTTCTAGACCAAGTGACTGTATAGATGGAGATGGGTTTGTAACCACAGCTATAGATTTGGTCTCGGATCAAGTAGAAAGAACTATCAACATCACAAATAAAGGTGAACTTTCAGAAGGTAGAATTAGATTATCAGAAACCGCTCTAGAGATGAGCTTTATCGAGACGAACAGTATCATCCTAGAAGAAGCGACCATCAACAGAATTCCTGAAAATTTGGTATGGGGTTATATCACGGCAACTGCAGATGAAACAACCGATATCAATGAAGTCTTACAATTAGAGTTTCCTGATGCTTTTATAGATAGTGCCTTGTTTGATTTGGCTCCTGGTTATTATGGTCACTTTACCATCGGTATGGATCCTACCATCGATAGATATGTCCTGACAGAAGTGGATGGCGATACAGAATTAGACCAAACTGTACTTTTTAGATTAGGCTCTGACAGATGGTCAGAATTAGCTACAATCTTAGATGAAACAGCCAATAAGTTTCCCGGATTCCGATACCATATCTACAACTCAGGCGGCTTTGTGTTGAGAGGTTAGATTTCGAAGATGACCCCATTTTTCTTGGCGTCTTCATATTTGACCTGGTCAAAAGAATAGAGCTTAGCTGGTCGATGAGAGACACCAGATTGCAGCTCGTGTAGGGTGTTAAGGATGTTCATGTTGAGGATCTTCTTTCTGAAATTCCTCTTATCAAGATCTTGCTGCAGCACGACTTCATAGAGTCTTTGGAGCTCCGTAAGGGTAAATTTTTCTGGAAGAAGCTCAAAACCTATAGGTCTTAACTTAAGATCTTGCTGCAATCGAGCAAGACAGGTTTCCATTATTTCCAAGTGATCAAAGGCCAGAGACTCGATGGATCTTACTTCTTTCCACTCCACCTTCTCTGCAAAGGAGGCAGGGGCTATGTCCACCTTAGCGATATTGATTAAAGAGTAATAGGCTATTGTAATTACACGACCTCTAGGGTGCCTGTCTACTTTACCAAAAGTATGTACTTGCTCCAGATAGACATCCCGCAATCCTGTTAATTGCAAAAGTACTCTCTTCGCTGCCGTCACAAGGTCCTCCGTAGGTGTTACGATATCACCCGGCAGGGCCCATTGTCCCCCGTAAGGATCCTCCCGCCTTTTGATCAGAAGTACTTTTAGGATATCACCGTCAAAACCAAAGATGATATTATCTACTGAGAATGCTGACTTATAGAATTCTTGTTGGAAAGGCATCCAGAACCATTAGATTTGATAACAAATATAGAAGTCTCATGGTTATCAATCTTATAAGTGACACGATTACACAACCAAGCAACAAAATGCGGACAGCTATGTCCAAGGCTGTTGTCGGAGATGATGTCTTTGGAGAGGACCCTACGGTTAACAAACTCCAGCAACGGTTAGCGGATATGTTTTCTATGGAGGCTGGCCTTTTCTGCCCTTCAGGGACAATGACCAATCAGCTAGCTATAAAGATGCATACTAACCCGCTAGATGAAATGATATGTGACTACACCTCTCATGTCTATCAGTACGAAACGGCAGGTTACGCATACAATTCAGGGATAAGTGTCAATCTCCTCAAGGGAGAATACGGCAAGATCACCCCTAATCAAGTATCCGCTGCGGTAAAGCCTGTCTATGATTGGCTACCGATATCCAAGCTTCTAGTGATAGAAAACAGTTGTAACAAGGGTGGTGGAGGCTACTATACACTCGACGAAATCACGGCACTAGGTTCTGTGGCAAAGGAGAAGAATCTAAAGTTTCACCTCGATGGGGCCCGCTTATTCAATGTACTGGTAGAAACTGAAGAAAGCACAGAAGACGTAGGGAAGCAATTTGATAGCATATCTATCTGCTTGTCTAAGGGACTGGGTGCACCTGTAGGCTCGGTGCTACTCGGTAATAAGGACTTTATAAGAGAGGCTAAACGATTTAGAAAAGTGATGGGTGGTGGTATGCGTCAAGCGGGTATTATCGCAGAGGCGGGCTTGTATGCACTAGATAACAACATAGATCGACTCAAGGAAGATAACGATACGGCTAAGGAGATAGGTCAAGTGCTGGAGACATTACCCTATGTGGAAATGGTATTTCCAGTCAAAACAAACATTCTCATTTTTAAACTCAAAACAATGAGCGCTGCAGACTTTGTGAGCTTATTAAAGGAAAAGGGTGTTGTGGCGTCTGCATTTGGGCCTTACGAAGTACGATTTGTCACACATATGGACTTTACACCTGCAATGAAAGTAAGGCTTCTGGAAATTCTTAGAGAAATAAAAATTGACGCTTAATTAACCTAGATGATCGACTGTGGATAGAAGAACTAACTTCCTTCTTCTCGCTTCTTGATTTCGTCCCTAATTTTGGCAGCTTGCTCATAGTCCTCTCTTTCTAGGACTTCCTCGAGCATCTTATTTAAGGCTTGAGGAGAAAGATTCTCCAAGGAATCCGATTTAGGCGCATCATCAGGAATAATAGAAGTGCCACCCTCATCATCAGTATCATCAAGCACAACACCAGCTTGATCCATAATGAAATCAAAAGTGTAGATAGGACTTTTGAAGCGTACAGCCATAGCAATAGCATCTGAGGTCCTAGAATCGATAACAAACTCATTGCCATCACGAGCACAGACTAGCTGGGCATAGAATATGCCATCCAAGAGATTGTTGATAACCACTTCTTTGAGCTCAATATCAAAGGTATCTAGGGTATTCTTAAAGAGGTCATGGGTTAGGGGGCGATTGGGTATCATCCTTTCCATAGCGACGGCTATAGCCTGTGCTTCAAATCCTCCTATAACTATGGGTAATCTTCTATTTCCAACTTTCTCACCTAATACAACAGCGTAGTTGTGAGATTGTGTTACACTATGAGAAAGTGCAACTATTTCCAGATCGATTTTCTTCATTTAATCAAGAGTAAGGCTTCCAAACACAGTTTTGGCACTAAGTAATAACTATTGTAAGTGGGATTAAGTAGTGGAGTATTCATGAAGGAATCAGTCCTTTAATTAGTAGCATAATTCAAAATTGAATCATCTTTGCAATCAGATGTAAATATAGTTTAATTTGATGGGATGCCCCAAGATTGCTTCTTATGAGTAAAGATAGACTTACGACCTTACTTGATTACCTTCAGCAAAAGCCAGAAGATAGTTTTCTTCTCTTTGCGGTAGCTAAGGAATATGAGCAACGAGATGACTTGAGCCAAGCCCTGCTGCACTATACCAAACTTAAATCTGTAGACCCAAATTATATCGGACTCTATTACCATCTAGCCAAGCTTTACGAAGCCATAAATGAAGATCATTTGGCTATGAGTACGTATAATGAAGGAGTGGAGTTAGCTCAAAAACTTGGTGATTTTCACGCTTTGTCTGAATTGAACAATGCTAGAACCAATCTTAATCTGCAGTTAGGCAATTGAATCTAGCTCTATGGTGCCTTTATAAACCCGCTGAGCAGGGCCTATCAACCAGATATTTGTCCAGCCATCGCTCTTCTTTTCAAAACGTACACTAAGATTTCCACCTTGCGCTTTAACATTTAGATGCTTCGCCTCGGGGTCATATTTTCTGGTATAGGCGAGAGCTGCCGCCGTAACCCCAGTCCCACAAGCCAATGTCTCAGCTTCCACTCCCCTTTCGTAAGTTCTGATTTCGATTCCATCTGATTTAGGAACAATGAAATTGACATTGGTTCCCGCTTCTTTATATAAGGGGCTATACCTTATTTTATGAGCTTCGCCAACTAGGTCCATTTTTAGATTATCAACTAGGACTACATAATGCGGGGAGCCGGTATCTAGGAAGAATTCATTGCTCTCCTTATCTTCTATTGTTTCTACATCTGACATCTCCAATTCGATAACGCCAGCTCCGACTGTAGCCTTATGCGGCCCATCAACAGCTAAGAATGAGCAAGATTCAGCGATAATGCCCTTTCTATAGGCCATATCTACAATACAGCGTCCCCCATTACCGCACATACTACTGGCTCTTCCGTCACTATTGAAGTAGACCATCTCAAAATCGTAATCAGCGTGATTCTTCAATATCATCAAGCCATCAGCACCTATGCCAAATCTCCTATCACACAATCGATTAATAGAAGTTTCTGTCAGCCCTGTGAGGTCCAACTGTCCATCATAATCATCGATAAGGATGAAGTCGTTTCCCGCTCCGTGGTATTTTACGAAATCAATTATCACTTTCTAACGTTTATAAGTACTAATAAGAGAATGTAAAGCTAGGGAATTAGCCTAAGTCTTATAATCTACTTAAGTTTGTCATATGACTAAAAATCTTAATACGATTGTCATTTCTATATTGTGCAGCCTATTGTGCCTCACACTCTATCATCATATGCAACAAGAGAAGGTCGAAAGACTAGAGACCAACTACGCTAGGCTTGTTGCTTATCAAGACCAATCTACCCCTCATTATCCTACATACAAAGAAACGTCTATAGCGGATATAGATTTTGTTGTCCCAGCTCAAGCGGCTAAAAATGCTGTCGTCGCCATAGAAGCCATTAGCATTAAGAAAGAAGGTTTCAGAAATGAAAAGTACTCCAAATCCAATGGATCAGGCGTGATCATATCTAGCAATGGCTACATAGTTACGAACCACCATGTCGTCAAGGAGGCGCAAGAAATCAATTTGATCCTAGAGGACAGAAGGGAGTTTAGCGCGGAATTAGAAGGCTATGACCTGTCAACAGATATCGCTTTACTCAAAATAGATGCAGAAGGATTGCCCTTTTTGAAATACGGAAATTCTGACAAGCTGGATATAGGTGAGTGGGTACTGGCGATCGGTAATCCGTTTAAGTTAAGCTCAAGTGTAACAGCAGGTATCGTTAGTGCCAAAGAACGGAACATTGATATCTTCAAAAAACAAGGTATCGAATCTCTAATACAAACTGATGCAGCAGTTAATCCTGGTAATAGTGGAGGCGCCCTTATTAATAAAAAAGGACAACTGGTCGGTATTAATACTGCTATACTGACCTATAGCGGGAAGTATGAAGGTTTCTCCTTTGCTATGCCTTCCAATTTGGTGCAGAAGGTGACTGAAGATCTACAGCAGTACGGTGCGGTACAGAGAGCTTGGTTAGGAGTAAGTATTCTTAATGTCAACGCTAAACGTGCTAAGCAGCTAGGGCTACAAGAGATTAGTGGTGTATTTGTAGATCTAGTCGAAAAAGATGGTGCTGCTAATATTGCCGGCTTGGAATATGAAGATGTTATCGTTGCTATCAATGGCAAAGCAACAGCTACAAGACCTGCCTTTCTCGAAGTTATTGGCCAATATAGACCTGGAGATAAAATTGATATAGAATATATAAGAGCTGGCAAGACAAGGACAACAAAGGCTATTCTGCACAATCAGTTAAACACAACTGACTACGTGGCCGTTAGAAAGGACAAAATCTTTACAGACTTAGGTTTTGAATTACGTAATCTAGATCAAGAAGAGAAAGAGCGCAATGACAGAGAAGGTGTTATGGTCGTGAGTATACTTAAGGACAGTAAAATAGAATCAGTGAATATGGATCCAGGTTACATCATTACTAGTGCCAATGGTAAAAAAATAAAATCTGTCAATGATCTCAAAACAATTTTGGAGAGTGAAGATTTAGATATTTACCTCAATGGATTCTATGAAAATTATCCTAGAGAATGGCCCTATAAATTTTCAAAATAATGTCAGATAATATTACAAAAATATCGATGGAGCGCATCGATGATCATGTTAATTTCCGAGCCACGAACACAACTGGCAATTCAATTCTAATGGATGGCTCAGAGGCTATTGGAGGCAAAGGCAATGGTGTACGGCCGATGGAAACCTTGTTGATGGGAGTTGCGGGATGCAGCAGCATAGACATTGTCTTGATCTTAAAAAAAATGAAACAAGAACTCGTCGATATAAAAGTAGATGTTTCGGCGACACGGATTAAAGTTGCGGATGCTACAGAGTTCGACACCATAAAAGTGCACTATGATCTATGGGGTCCGCTTAAGGAATCCAAAGTAGAAAAGGCTATAGAAATGTCCTTAGAAAAGTATTGCTCGGTATCCAAAATGTTAGAAGCCAAATCGGAAATTACTTCTTCGTATAAGATACACGAAACGACATAGGAGTAGCTCATTAAACCTTAGGCTAATTTCTCTTCACTATAAACTTACAAAACTGTCTACACTATACTAAGACGCTAGGCGCTTGCTCCTTAATTGTTAGGGTTTCAGTATTGAACAGTGTCAATTTACAGGCAGCTATTTTAGGCAATTCGTACTTATAGAAGAACTTCATTGTATGGATTTTACTCTCATAGAACTCTTCACTAAAAGTCTTGTCACCATTGATTAGAGCAGTCTTGGCAACTGTAGCCATTTTCAACCATTGCCACCCTATTACGATGTGCGACATCATTTCCATAAAAATATTGGCATCTGCAATGTAGCGCTCGTGCTCTCCACTCATAGCAAACTGGAGCAAGTGCATTATTGTTTCTTCCAGACTTTTGGAAGCATCTTTGAGTTGTGAGGCGTATGGTTTCAGATCATCAAAATTACTTGCAGCCTTGATATCGACTATCATTTCCTTGACGAGTGCTTTCATCGCTGCACCATTTTTCATCGTCACTTTACGTCCAAGGAGGTCCAGCGATTGGATCCCTGTCGTACCCTCATAGAGAGACATTATTCTGATATCTCGATAGTATTGTTCCAAAGGAAACTCAGTACAGAAACCGTAACCACCAAATATCTGTAAGCCTGCATTGACTGCATCTCTACCCACTTCGCTAGGATAAGTCTTAGCAATTGGCGTTAGAATTTCTAACAAGTCGTGGTATCGTTCTCTTTCGTCTTCGGGCGCCAAAGTAGATAAGTCGTGATACATCGACGCTTGCAATAGCAGAGACACAGAGCCTTCTGCAATAGCCTTCTGCAATAAGAGCATACGGCGTACATCAGGATGATCTATTATTGTTGTTTGTTCTGCAGATATATTTTTCTGTCCACCTGCTAATATTCTTCTGCCTTGAGGTCTTTCTTTAGCGTATTGTAAAGAGGCGTGATAAGCAGCAGTTGCAATAGATGTTGCCATAAGTCCTACATCTATACGTGCACCGTTCATCATTTGGAACATATGCTTCAATCCCTTGTTGGGCGAGCCGACTAACCAGCCATAACAATCATCTTTTTCTCCAAATACAAGATGGGTCGTACAGTACCCTTTTTGACCCATTTTCTGGAAATCGCCAGCCGTCAATACATCATTTGATTCTTGACCGCCATCCACTTGTCTATTTTTGGGAACAACAAAAAGAGAGATTCCTTTTGTACCTGCAGGTGCCCCATCTATCCTAGCCAATACGAGATGCACGAAATTATCGCAGTACTCGTGATCACCTCCAGAGATAAATATCTTTTGTCCCTTTATCTTATATGACCCATCTTCTAGCGGTGTTGCAGAAGTTGTGATATCTGATAGTGAGCTACCAGCTTGAGGCTCTGTCAAGCACATTGTTCCTCCCCACTCTCCAGCTATCATCTTAGGCGTAAAGCGCTCTACTAACTCTGGCGTACCAAAAGTGACAATTAGGTTAGCTGCACCAGAAGTCAGACCAGCATATCCAGTTAAGTGATTATTGGCACACTGTGCTATATGCCCCATCGATACATAGACAGTATTAGGCAATTGCATACCACCTACCTCATAATCGAAAGTTGCTGCTATAGAACCATTCTCCCCAGCATGTTGCATAATCTCTTTGATAATAGGTAGAACAAATATCTTCCCATCCTCATAACGTGCTGGATTGGCATCGCACTCCTTAAAGCAAGGATATAATAGCTTATCAGCAAAAGCCTTGGTAGAATCTAGCATTATATCAAAGGCTTCTTTGTCATAATCCTTATGCCTATCAAAAGCACATAATTGCTGAACATCTAACACGTTATGCAAGATGAATCTTACATTGTCCATATCTATATACTGAGCCATACTGTGAAGGTTTCTTAAAAAATAAACTCTAAGTTAAATTTTTACTGCGACATTGTCAATACTCATACCAACCAAAATAGTGAGATAAAGTTGGTTTATCTAACAAGGTGAGGTATGCAACTCACTCCTACAGAGATACAAAGCCAGAACATTCAGAGCCTAGCCATCAAATACTAAAGCAACACATATGACACAGAATCACACAATATCAGATGGCTAGTATGATAGGAAAGTAATTCCCATATATTTGCAACACGGCCACGTAGCTCAATTGGATAGAGTACCTGATTACGGCTCAGGAGGTTGAGGGTTCGACTCCTTCCGTGGTCACTAAAAACCTCTGTAAGTCATTGATTTACAGGGGTTTTGTGTTTTTACAGACTTAGACATTTTCCTTATCCTTGGCAATCTTGGCAATACCTTCCATTCGCCCTGCAAGACCTAGATCTTCCAATGGATCATCAATGGGTTCATATGACTCACAAATAACGACAATGTAAAAACTTCAATTACGCAGCCCTCGGCACATCTATCGAGAACCCCTGCTCGATTTCTAGCTTCAGCTCTTCCCATACCAGTTTATTGGCCAAGGTGTGTGGTAGCCCGCTTCTGTAGAAAGTTTTTCCTGCTCTGATGGCTTTGATAGCTTTAAAATAAAGTTGGCGATTCATATGACGATTTTTAGTTTTGAGTGAATTACTAATTCAAATATGCCTTGCCATCGTGCAGTATATTTACACTCTTCTGAAACTTGTCTTGAAAAATGGAAATAGAAGCACCGGTCATAGTTCGTCATCCCAAAGTGGAAATAGACCCTGCCCTACTCTCTGAACTCAAATCGCAAGTCCACGAAGCGGGACAAGTTGTTGTGCATTGTCTACAGAATTCTACCGAGCCCACCTTTATCAGAATCTGGCCGACGACCTTTTTATTTGATCATCATTCTGATCACGTATCGACTCTAGTACATGCGGAGAACATCACTTACTTTCCTGAGTGGAAAGAAGTAGGGGGCGGTGATACTTATTTTACCTTGGTATTTTCTGGCTTACCTAAAAGTGTCAAGGTCTTTGACTTACTGGAGCAATGTCAGAATCAAGCGGGTGCTTTTAGAGTCCTAAGCATACCCCGCAATAATACAGATGTCTACTATGTGCAAGTCTAAGAGCCGTAAACCTTATCAAAAAGCTCCTGGAGCACTCCATCTAGTTCATCAACTCTGGCTGCTTTGGCTGCAATGAATCGGCACCGCTTTTCGAAATCAGTATGTAAACCCGTATCTATAATTTCTAGTGCCTGGTCATAACTATCGATACATGAGTTGTAGGTGGCTGAAGTCGTATAACTCCTATTATATAGGTATTCGAGGCAAGTCTCTGTTGTCGCTAAGAGCAGGTCCGCCGTCTCGTGACTAAATACAGATAACTTTTTCATCTCTTTCAGAATGGCTTTGATCTTGGCTACGCGGGGTCGTTTACGTGGTATATTCCTTATAAAGTAGAGGTTATAGATATCCTTCTTTGCTTTATCAAATATCTTTTTGCGTTCTGCATCTCCGCCCAATTCCATCTGATAGTGTTGCTTCACTTCCTTGATAGAGCTGTACAGAGACTTTAGCTCCTGCCGAAGTTCATCTTCACTGAGCGATTTTAAAAACTTTGAAAACTCTGATCTCGCACTCATACCCCGAAGGTAAGACAGCTGGGCATAAAAAAAAGCGACACCCTAGGGCATCGCTTTTGTTTCTCATAAAATTTTTAAAAGTCCTAAAACATTATCACGTTCTGTGGTAACGTTTCTTCTTCTATTTCTGGCAAGTTGTTCTTCCCTCCGAATAGCATACCTACAGAAAAACTTAATCTGTTAGCACTTTTATTCAGCTTAAGCTGGTCATTGCCCAGAGCGAAATCATCTACGATACTAGAAAACTTGTATACATATCTAACGTCCATATTAAAGATTCCTTTTTGGTATCCGAGCAGTGCTTGGAAAGAACCATTGAACTTTTGTCTTCTGTCCTCATACTCATCAAGATAAGCTAGATCAGTATTTCTGTCTACAGCGATCTCTAATATCGGTCCTACACCTAATCTAAAGTCATTGTAGTTGATACCAGCTGTTACTGGTAACTCTATGAAATATTGAGTATCGTCGAGAATTGTTACTTGCGGTG
The DNA here is from genome assembly GCA_937969415.1 of uncultured Saprospiraceae bacterium. GTDB lineage: Bacteria > Bacteroidota > Bacteroidia > Chitinophagales > Saprospiraceae > RFSX01. The sequence continues at coordinate 30,337 of CALBWK010000242.1, forward strand.
GTGTTGCGTAATCGCTCACACTAAATGATTGTGTAAATTTTGTACCCTGAGCTTCGAACTGGATAAATACTGGACCTATGTTGTTATGGACAGTAAAACCAGCTGAATAAACCTGAGAACCTCCCAAATACGATAAGATTACCGGTAATTTATCAGAGTTAGGGATAACACGTATGCTTTGCTCCCCTTGGAGTATTGTTCCGTAAGATACTTTTGGTCCTACAGCCCATTGGCCATATGAAAAAGAACAAAAGCATAAAACGGCTGCTAGCACACTTATGAAAGACTTCATTTCCTTAAATATTAAAAGTGATTGTGAAATAATTATAAACTTTGAACACGTATCTAAGACAACCACAGAACATTAATAACCTATATTTCGGAATAGATACTTTAAATTTTGGAAGGTACTAGACAACAATTTGCGCATATGAGGTGGTTATAGAGCCCTTGTAGAGTGCTTTGTAGGGCGGCTTGTAGGGTGCAGATGACGTCCAAATGGCAGTTTTGAGGTACCAAAAGAGAAAAAAGGCGGATTTCGGTCTCTTTAAGGTGCTAAATAGGTTTCTAATCAGGGATATTTAAATTACTTTTGCACCGCTAAATAAATAGATAGCCATATGTCTAGAATATGTCAGCTTACAGGTAAGCGTCCAATTACAGGAAATAATGTCTCTCACTCGAAGAGAAGAACTAAGAGAAGATTCCTTCCGAATCTAATCAATAAGCGCATGTACATCCCTGAGGTGGACAAGTGGGTAGATCTAAAGATCTCAACGAGTGCAATGAGAAATATCAATAAAATCGGTCTTTACGAATACCTCAAAAGACAGCAGAAAGCTGGATTTGATATAGGTGTAGAATTGACAAAGTAAAAAGCTAAAGCGCTATGGCAAAGAAATCTAAAGGAAATAGAATACAGGTTATCTTAGAATGTACAGAGCACAAAACCTCTGGTCAACCAGGTACATCTAGATATGTCACTGAGAAAAACAGGAAAAATACACCTGATAGAATGGAGTTGAAGAAATACAACCCTATATTGAAGAAATATACTGTTCACAAAGAAATTAAATAGTCATGGCTAAAGTATCAAAGAACGCGAGAGTAGCTCAAAGAGCAGCAAATGCTGGTTCAGGTAGAGATTTTTGCAAAGTTGTTAAAAGCATCAAAGATCCAGTGACTGGAAAGTACACCTACAAAGAGGTTATGATCCACAAGGATAAGGTCAAAGAATTCTTCGCTAAGAAGTAATCTTGTGACTTCAACAAGAAATATCAAAAGGCAGGGTCTATAGCACTTTGCCTTTTTTTTATATCCACTAACGAAAAACTTTCTAGATGGGCATTTTCAAGAAATACTTCAGCAGAGAGAAAAAAGAAGACCTAGATAAAGGTCTCGAAAAGACTAAAAAGAGTCTCTTTGGTCAAATAGCGAAGGCGGTAGCCGGAAAAGCTACAGTAGACGAGTCGTTTCTTGATGAATTGGAAGGCATTCTGATTTCTTCTGATGTAGGCTTGGACACCACTGTGAAGATTATAGAAAGACTGGAAGCCAAGGTAGCCGAAGTCAAGTATATCAATACTAACGAGCTCAATACTATTCTCAAAAATGTAGTTGTTGATATACTCAAAGAGAACAATACTGAGGACATTGAGGATTTCGTCTATCCAGATTATCATATACCTTATGTCTTACTTGTCGTAGGCGTCAATGGCGTCGGAAAGACCACAACCATAGGTAAGCTCGCACATCAGTTTAAAAAGAGAGGGAAGAAAGTCGTTCTCGGAGCGGCTGACACCTTTAGAGCAGCTGCTGTCGATCAACTGAAGATATGGGCAGACAGAAATGATGTTGAATTCTATAGCAAAGGAATGAATACCGATCCTGCAGCCGTAGCTTATGAGACTGTCCAATATGCGCAGAATAACGACATAGACCTTTGTATCATAGACACTGCCGGAAGATTACATACCAAGAAACACCTAATGGAGGAATTGACTAAGATCAGCAACTCTATAAATAAGAAATTGCCTGGTGCACCTCACGAGGTTATGCTCGTCCTTGATGCAACCACGGGTCAGAATGCTATCGAGCAGGCCAACAAATTTACTGCAGCAACGACTGTGACTTCGCTTGCCTTGACTAAGCTAGATGGTTCTGCCAAGGGAGGTGTTGTTTTAGGCATCTCAGACCAGTTCAAAATTCCAATCAAATACATAGGTGTTGGAGAAGGCATAGATCACCTCCAAGTATTTAACAGAGCTGCATTTGTAGAGTCCTTATTTGAAGGATAGAGAAACAACTAATTCATAAGGAATACGTTTAATATTTGTTCTTAATAGGATGTACTTTTATGGAAGCTATTCTGCCTAACAGAAACTCACGGAAATGAAGAAGATTTACCTCATCGCTGCCTTAGCCCTTATTGCTGCAGTCGCTATTATAGTATCTGCCTCTAAGGATGTCACGACTTACGGTACTTACGAAAGTGCAGCAGGCAAGAAGAGCAGAGTAAAGATCGCCGGACAAATAGATCGAGATTTTGACATCGAGTATGATCCTATCAACTCCCCGAGTGCTTTCAGCTTTAGAATGAAGGACAGCGAAGGTGTCAGTAAGAAAGTCATCCTCAAAATACCGAAGCCACAAGATTTCGAAACTTCAGAAACAGTCGTTGTCACTGGTAAGATGGAAGAGGACACCTTTGTAGCCACAGATGTGCAGATGAAATGCCCATCAAAGTATAAGGACGAAGAACTTAAAATTAGATCAGAGGCTAGCCTCTCAATGTGATACAAGAAATACAATACATAGGAGAACATCTCCTCCCCGGACACATCGGCCAATTCTGTGTCGTACTCAGTTTTGTTGCCGCACTTTTTAGTGCTTGGGCTTATCGGTGCGCTGCCAAAAACAAATCAGAATCTTGGGGTCGATTAGGCAAAGCCTCATTTTGGGTACACGGCCTCAGCACTTTTACGATAATCGGCACGCTTTTCTATATCATGATCAGTCAGTATTATGAATATGCTTATGTGCAAGCCCATGTGAATGAAGAGCTACCTATGCGCTATATCTTTTCTGCATTCTGGGAAGGTCAAGAAGGTAGTTTTCTCTTATGGATGTTTTGGCATATCATTCTCGGGTTTATCCTTATAAGAAAGGCTGGAGAGTGGCATCACAGTGTAATGATCTTTGTAGCACTGATACAAGCCGTCCTCGCCTCAATGTTACTAGGCGTCCATGTCAATATCGGAGACTTCACTTACAAACTCGGTAGCAACCCTACTCTCTTGCTAAGGGATGTAATGGATATTCCACTGTTTCAAAATGCGGATTATGTCGCACAGATAAAAGGTACAGGGCTCAATGCCCTCTTACAGAATTATTGGATGACCATCCACCCACCTACTCTATTTCTAGGTTTTGCCTCTACAACGATTCCGTTTGCTTATGCAGCGGCAGGCTTGTACACGGGTAAGGCCACCGAGTGGTTGAGACCTGCGATGAAGTGGAGTCTTTTCTCAGCAGGTATCTTAGGCGTAGGGATATTGATGGGTAGTGCTTGGGCTTATGAGGCGTTGAGCTTTGGTGGCTATTGGGCTTGGGATCCAGTGGAGAATATGTCTCTGGTTCCGTGGATCATTCTCGTTGCGGGTGTACATACCAACTTGATTGCCAATGCAACGGGCAGAGCTATAAGAAGTACATACATCTATTACTGTCTCTGTTTTGTCGGTGTCCTCTACTCTACTTACTTAACGAGAAGTGGGATCCTAGGAGACACCTCAGCGCACGCTTTTACAGAGATGGGATTAGAGCCTCAGCTGATATTTATGGTCGCTTTTTTCTTCTTGCTATCTGCTTTCCTTTATATCGCCAAGAGTCGCTTGGTTCCTGTGATCAAGAAAGAAGAGTCCATCTACTCTCGAGAGTTTTGGATGTTTATAGGTGCTTTGGTTTTACTTTTTAGTGGGACCATTATCTCAGGATCGACTTCTCTGCCAGTACTGAATGCACTCATTAATTTGAAGGATCCTGATTTTATCGGTACAGTAATTTCAGACCCGATACCCCACTTCAATAAATTTCAAATCTGGATAGCGGTACTTGTTACTGCCCTTTCTGGTAGCGCCATATTTTTCAGATATAAAACTCAAGAATATTCTAAGAGCCAAAAAATGGGCTATGCGACGAAGATGCTGATACATCTTGTTATCGCTGGAGTCTTGACTCTTTTACTGAGTCTATGGATAGACTATTTCCATTGGAAGTACTTGGTGATGGCTTTTGCAGCGTGGTTTGCCGTCACATCTAATGTGCACTACATCTTTAAAGTAGCTAAAAATAGTCCTAGGGTGGCCTCTGCAGCGATCTCACATATAGGCTTTGCAGTTATGATCATCGGGATATTGACGAGTGGTCTTAACCAAGATGTCCTGACGACCAATCCATTTGCGATGCGGGGCATACAAGATGATGAGGACTTGGCGTCTGTCGTCACGCTAATAAAAGAAGAGCCACTCTATGTTAATAACCATTGGATCACTTACGAGAGCGATACCATAGTGGATAAGACGAGAACCTTTAAGATAAAGTTTGAAAGAGAAGATTCACTGCGTGGCAATGTGGACCCGTACTATGTCTACCCCAATGTCCTCTTCAGCAATGATCTGAGTAAAGTAGCTGCCAATAATCCAGGTACCAAGCACTTACTGAGTAAAGATATTTTTACAACTATAGCTGCACTACCACCCTCTCAGCAAGATGTGAAATTGGCCAAGGAAGAAGAGGATTCCCTCAAGTATCGCCAATACATTATGGCTATCGGCGACACTGTCTTCACCAAGCAGCACTATGGTGTGCTAGAAGAGATAAGCTTCAGCCCAACCAATAAAGATTATCTCAAACACGAAAATGATTTGGGTATCAGTGCAAGGCTAAGGTTCAAATCACTCGATGGCAAATACAATGAAGTTGCCGAACCTGCTATAGGGGTAAGAGAAAATCTGCTTTATCAGTATCATGATCAGCTCAATGATCTAAGAGTCAAGCTGAAGTTGAACGAGGAGAGCTTTGACAACTATTTTAACACAGAAGACCAGCTCAAGTATGAGACCTATGTGATGAAAAAAGGTGATAAGGTCGACTATGGTGGAGAAGAGTATTTGTTAATGGGTTTTGATAATCAGATCACCAATCAGCATTATGAAGCAGAGGCCAATGACATCGCTGTACAAGCCATATTGAGAGATGCTAATGGAGAGCAGCTGCGACCAACCTATGTTATTCGTGATGGACAACCATTTAATTTAAAGGACTATGCTCAGAGACCTGGTATACACGCAAGATTGATGCACATCAATCCACAAAGCGAAGAGTTCACCTTTGCACTAGCACAAGACGATAGATCAAAAGGTGAAATCATTGTAGAATTAGCTGAGGATGTGACAAGAAATGATGTCATCGTACTAGAAGCACTTGTTTTTCCTGGGATCAACTTATTCTGGGCTGGCTCTATTATGATGCTCCTAGGCTTCTTTATCTCTCTACTGAGTAGAAGAAAAAAGTAATGGCTAATGTAAAAGTTGTCAGCATAGGGGCTGGGAATCTCGCCCATCATTTCATACCGGCATTACATAAGGCGGGGTGCGATATTCTACAAGTCTATAGCAGGAACATATCCAACGCAGAAAAGCTTTCTATCAAGGTTAAAGCCACAGCAACTGACAACCTTGAGCAACTGAATACTGAAGCTGAGGTCTACCTGTTGATGGTCAAGGACGATGCTATAAAGGAAGTCGTAGATCAACTTCCTCAGTTATCATCAAAGCAAGTATTAGCGCATAGTTCGGGTGCTACCTCCATTATCTTATTGGGCAGAAGAGCAGAAAATTTTGGAAGTTTCTATGCCTTACAATCATTCAAAAAGAATAAGCCCGCGGACCTGAGTGAGATTCCCTTTTTGATATTTGGCAGTACACCTTTGGCTACTCGGGTATTGAGGATGATGGCCAGACAACTCTCTCCTACTGTACAAGAAGTCGATGACAAGAGTAGATTAAGATACCATCTTGCTGCAGTAATGATGAATAACTTTACCAATCATCTCGCTTGTAAGACATCCCAATTTTTAGAAGCCAATGACTTAGATCCAAATATTTTATTACCTATAGTCAAATCTTCTTTCAATAAAATTCTCAACAGTGATCCTTGCCTTATACAAACAGGACCTGCAAGAAGAAACGATATCAAAGTAGAAGCCAAGCACTTAGAACTCATCAAGGAAGATCCTTACCTTAGTGCAATCTATAAGAGTTTGACACAAAGTATAAAGAAAACTTACAACACAGAAGACGATGCGCATAGTTGACGAATGGACCGAAGGGAATATGAGAGTAACCGTATTCAATATGAATTCAAGATTTAGTATCAAACTCGAACAAGGTCTCTTAGAACAGACATATAAGTTTAGAGATAACCAGTTCGAAAATATTCAAGAACTAAAAGCTGCACTCACATCAGATTTCTACAGCAACTGCAACAAGCACTTTATCAGTATGGACCTATTGAGAACTCGACTGATACCAGCAGGGACAGAACCTGATACCTTTCCAGAAATCATCTAGTGCACACAGTATCATATATCGGGTTTAGGTTTGTCGTCGGACTGTTCAAATTCATTCCCTTTCCACTACTCTATCGCTTATCTGATCTACTCAGATTTATACTCAAGGATATAATCGGTTATAGAAAATCTGTCATTGATCAGAATTTAGCGTACTGCTTTCCAGAAAAAACTAAAGCTGAAAGAACCCTAATTGCCAATGCCTACTACAAGAATTTTGTAGATATCATACTAGAATCCTTCAAAGGGTTAGCCATCAATCCAGGCAAGCTTATCCCAAGATATAAGGTTAGGAATCCAGAAATACTCGTGGATGCTTACAAGTCCAACGAGCACCTCATCACCTACAGCCAACATTATAACAATTGGGAATGGGGTCCTATCTGTCTAGGCTTACAGACGCGGCATCACATCGTCGGTATTGTCAAATTAATCGCCAACCCCCTTATCAATAACTATATGATCGATGGGCGATCTGGAAATAATGTGAGTGTCGTGCCCTCCAGAGAAACAGGTAAATACCTCCAAGACCTCCATAAAAAGTCCAATCCCCAAGCGCTCGTCTTTATCGCTGATCAAAGGCCTTCGGGCAAGGAGAGGTTTCTAGAATTGCCTTTCTTAGGCGGTGTAGGCAGATTTCATCATGGAGCAGCCATCTACGCTTCCAAAGCCAATCTCGCGATATATAGTATAGATGTACATAGGATAGGACGAGGCCGATATGAGATAGAATTTGTCCAATTAGCTGAGAAAGGTGAGGGATTAACACCTGAGCAAATAACCATACTGTACAAAGAACACCTCGAAAATCTAATACTCCAAAGCCCTGAATCGTGGCTTTGGACCCACAAAAGATTCAAGGAATACGTGGATTACAAAAAAAAATGAATCTACACATAGGGGTAAAGTCTTATTTAAATGTCTTGTATATGGATAGATAATGAAAAAATGGATTTCGAAAAACCTTACTAAAGAGTAGGGTTTTTCGTTTTTTAGGACTAGCCTAATCCACGTTCTATTTCATCTAATCTTCTAGCCTGTGCCT
>CALBWK010000243.1 GCA_937969415.1 uncultured Saprospiraceae bacterium
AGCAATGGAAGAAATATCCAAAGTCGACAACTCCTGCTCTGTGGCTATGTCGGTACAGAACTCCCTAGTCTGCAGTGGTATACAAAAATATGCCTCAGAGGAACTCAAAAAGAAATATTTACCCTTATTGGCGAGTGGAGAGCATATTGGTGCTTTTCTCTTATCAGAGCCAGAAGCAGGTAGTGATGCGACGAGCCAGAGAACTACGGCAGTCGACAAAGGTGACCACTATATCATCAATGGTACTAAAAACTGGATCACGAATGGTAAGCATGCAAAGACTTACATCGTTATAGCCCAGACCAATCCAGAAAAAATGCATAAAGGTATCAACGCGATTATCGTAGATGCTAATAGTGAAGGCGTGACAACTGGAGAGCTCGAAGACAAGCTAGGCATAAGATCTTCTGATACCTGCTCTGTAATGTTTCAAGATGTCAAAGTACCGAAGACCAATCGTATCGGAGAGGATGGATTTGGATTTAAATTCGCTATGTCTGTTCTAGATGGAGGACGTATAGGTATCGCCGCCCAAGCCCTTGGGATAGCTGGTGGCGCATATGAGTTGGCAGAGGCTTACTCACAAGAACGAGAAGCCTTTGGCAAACCAATAATGAAACACCAAGCAATCGCATTTAAGTTAGCTGAAATGGCTACCCAAATCGAAGCAGCCAAACTAATGGTCTACAGGGCAGCCTGGCTTAAAGACCAAGGAATGCCATACGGTCAAGCCGCAGCTATGGCCAAGTTATATGCCTCTGATATTGCACAAACAGTAACCAATGAGGCCATACAAGTACACGGCGGTTACGGTTATGTCAAAGAATATCATGTAGAAAGATTGATGAGAGACGCTAAGATCACACAGATATATGAAGGCACCTCCGAAATTCAGAAGATGGTTATTTCTAGGACGATAGGGAAAGGAGGTCTATATGTTCCCGTAGAAGCTTAGTATCTACACAGCGTTAGATCATTTATATTTCTTTGGTAGTTAGTTGTATCATTGCGTCTCAATTTCGAAATCAATGACACCTGCAGAATTAAAAGACCTGATACAGCAAGTTATTCCTATTGCTAAAACAGCAGGCGATAAGATAATGGAGATATATGCTGATGAAAGCAGCTTCAATGTAGAACACAAATCCGATGACTCCCCTCTCACCAGAGCTGATAAAGAAGCCAATGACATTATCTGTAAGGGATTAGATAGTCTGAAAGTAGATTTCCCCATTATATCGGAAGAGAACAAAATGCTTCCTTTTGCCGAAAGAAAGGACTTCACATATTGTTGGATGGTTGACCCTCTAGATGGAACAAAAGAATTTATAAAGCGTAATGGGGAATTCACTGTCAATATTGCTCTCATCTATAATGGACAGTCAGTAGGAGGTGTTGTATATGCTCCTGTGCTCGAAGAAATGTATTACGCAAGTAAAGGCAATGGTGCTGTAAAGCTGCACCAAGGAAAGACAACTCACTTGGCAGCGACATTGTATCACCCGGAGGAAAAAGCTTTATCAATAGTCTGCTCACGATCACACCTCAATGAGGGAACTCAAAATTTTATCGACGGATATGATGCTCCATTAAAGGTCTCTAAAGGAAGTTCCCTTAAGTTTTTAATCCTAGCAAATGGCGAAGCACAAATATATCCGCGGCTTGCTCCTACTATGGAATGGGATACAGCAGCAGCACATATTATATTAGAGGAATCTGGTGGCTCCCTAGTCAAAGCTGAAGATGGGCAACCCTTGGAGTACAACAAAGAGGATCTGCTCAACCCGCACTTTATAGCATACGGCAATAAATTAGCATAGAATTGAGAAGCTTTTTTCTCAACTAAACAAGGTTACAGAAAATGACCTAAATTGCTAAGTACCTTGAGTGATAACACAAGATAGAAATCATAAAAATAGCTCTGATGGAAACCAACTATTCCACACCAATTATCGATAGAGAAACTCTCTTTGGCAACCCGGTTATATCTGGTGCACAAATCAGTCCAGATGGGAAATGGATCTCATTCATAAAGCCATATAAAGGCATAAAAAATATCTGGGTCAAACCTGTGGATGGCGCCTTTGAGAATGCACTTCCTGTAACCAATGACAATAAAAGACCGGTGACCAGTTACTTCTGGTCAAGGGATAGCCAATACATTCTCTATGTACAAGACAAGGGTGGCGATGAAAACTATCATCTTTATCGCCTAGACCCTAGCCTAGCAACAAAAGACATCATACCTAATTCAAAAAACTTAAGCGATTACCCAGATGTAAGGGCGCTGATCTATGCACTGCCACGGCACGAGCCAGACAACATAATAATCGGCATCAATGATAGAGACAAGGCTTGGCACGACTGCTACAAAGTCAATATTTCTACAGGGAAGCGATCGCTAGTCTATAAGAATGTTGACAAACTAAGTGGATTCCATTTTGACTTAGAGGCACAGCTAAAACTAGTCTCTAGAGCAACTGCAGATGGCGGTAACGAAATACTAAAAGTAACCGGCAAAAATCTAGAAAGAATACTCTATGCAAATCTAGAGGAGAGTCTTAGCCCCATAAAATTTAAAGCAGATGGGACTGTCTATATGATTTCCAATGTTGGAGAGCCAGATCTATCTGGTCTCTATACCTATGATATGGACAAGGAAACAATGTCCTTGATAGAATCAGACCCAGAAAATCAAGTAGATCTAAGCGATCTGAAATTTTCTCAAAAGACCCAAGAACTAACGGCTACTGTTTATATCGGCGATAAAAAAAGAATCTATTGGCGAGATAAAGATTTAGAGGCAGATTACAATTACTTAAAGCAAGAATTCAAGGGCGCCGAGATAAGCCTTACATCATCCACCACCGAAGGAGATATCTTTCTATTCTACGTGAATGCTGACACAGATCCTGGTAAGTGCTATCTTTTTGAAAGAAAAACTAAGAGAATAGAATATCTCTACACCCCTCGGCCTGACCTACCAGTTGAGCATCTTGTTCCTATGACACCAGTCCGTTATGCTTCTAAAGATGGACTAGAAATACCTGCTTATCTCTCAGTCCCGAAAATAAAAAAAGAAGAAAAATGTCCAGCCGTACTCTTTGTGCACGGCGGCCCATGGGCTAGAGACCATTGGGGTTATCATAGTTTTGCTCAATTCTTAGCGAATAGAGGTTACGCCGTACTGCAAATTAATTTTAGAGGATCGACAGGTTATGGAAAAAAATTCCTCAATGCAGCCATCAACCAGTGGGGAGAAAAGATGCAAGAGGATCTCACTGCAGGTGCAGAATATCTAATCAACAATGGAATTGCCGACCCAAAAAGAATCGCAATAGCTGGTGGCTCATATGGAGGATATGCTACTCTTGCTGGACTGACCTTTACTCCAGATGTCTACGCCGCAGGAGTCTCTATAGTAGGACCATCTAATCTATTTACCTTACTAGAAACTATCCCGCCCTACTGGGAATCTGCTCGTGTAATGTTCCATAAGCGTATGGGCAATCCCAATACTGAAGAGGGCAAAAAGCTGCTCAGGCGTCAGTCGCCTTTCTTTCACGCAGATAAAATTAAGGCACCTCTAATGGTCGCCCAAGGTGATAATGACCCTCGGGTTAAAACCAGTGAATCAGATCAAATTGTAATTGCAATGAGAGATCTAGGTTTACCAGTGACCTATCTCAACTTTCCTGATGAAGGACATGGTTTTGCTAATCCAGATAACAATATGTCCTTTATCGCAGCAATGGAAAAATTTCTCTCTCAGCACTTAGGCGGGAGGCAACAAGATGAGATTCCTGAAAAACTACAGAAGATCATAGACAAAGTAAGTGTAGATATAGATAAGCTCAAAATGCCTGCTATCGTCACGGAAGAGATGCTCAATGCTTCCTTACCTAAAACTACAAGAGCTCTTACCGAAGGCCACTACATCTATAGACTAACCTTTGAATTGCCTAGCCAAGGCCAGAAAATGGAAGTAGAATTACATCGAGAAATTATCGACTCAGGTGGGCAATGGATCATAAAAGATTATTCTATTGGCGCTGACAGTAGTACTGATGAAAGTCTAGTTGAAAAAATCAGCTTCTTACCCCAATCTCGCAAGTATATGCAAGGGCCAATGTCCATCGACTATACAGTAGACCTCCAAAAAGTAACTGGAACGCTTACAGTACAGGGAGAAGCAAAAGAGATTAATTTGACTCTACAATCTGAGGTACTTATGGACGGACCAGCCTTAGACGTTTACTTATGCTTACTACCTCTAGAAGAAGGTTACTCCACCACTCTGAGAGTTTTTGACTCTATTAATCAAAAGGTGCAAACCTACAATTACAGTGTAGAAGCGAAGGAAAATATTCAAGCACAAGATTGTTTCCGCTGTCTACTTAAGTCGATTGATGGGCCCAATAAATCCCAGGCGCTGTGGGTTAGAAACTCTGAAGCACCCTTTATGATCAAAAAGCACAGTGTAATCGGTGAGATGGGAGGTGCAGTACTTAATGTAGAATTTTTGAGAAGCGGACCATTAAGTAACAGTACAGAACTATCGTAAGTTTCTTCAAGGCCAACAAAACTGACAGCTAGTTTACATTGCAACAGTGCTACTTATCAGCTTGCCTATTGAAGATACATTTGGAACAATTTTGCAGCATTTAGCTTGAGTTATTCCATCCAAATCCAAATCCGCTTATAGCTAGAAAGCCAAAGCTTAGAATTCCTATTAGATTATTTTATATCTTTAGGTAGCATTTTTCATATCGATCTGAGACAACTATCTCTTAGTTGACATTTTCTTTACTTAAGATCAAATTCAAATCAAATGAAAAAGCAACTTATACTTCTCCCTTTTTTCTTGTCCTTATGTATAGCGCTTCTAGGGCAATGCGACCCGGCAGATATGCCTGTAAGAATTGAAGTCGATTCGTTGGTATGTGAAGGAGAAATCATTGCATTCGAACCGATGGACACCATAATCACAAATGGTCAGTGTACGATTAGGACTATTAACTATTCTGTTATTGAAATACCTATAGTGGAACAAACTATATGCTGCAATCCTCAACAGGATCCTTTCTGTTCTGCAGGCTTATTTCAAATTATACTTACAAGTAGCAATGGCTGCGATTCCATAGTTATGGCAACAGTCTTTGAAAAGCCCGAAGATCAATTTACCACAGAAACTCTTTGCCAAGGAGAAACATTTACCTACGAAGGCATTCTGATTGATAAAGATACGACAATAGCCATAGAGCGATTTGATATGGGGCCGTGTTCTTATTTTGATTTTTACACCTTTCTATTTCTTGATACGCCTGAAGATATTATAACGAATTCTGTAATCTGTCAGAATGATACAATTATCTGGAATGGTCAATTTATTACCGAAACCGGGAGTTTTATTACAGCAACTTCTGATCCCAATGGCTGCCCGACAACTTCGATACTGAATCTGACTCAAGGCACTCCCGGTACTATTTTAGATACAATCTCAATCTGTGAAGGTGAGGTACTAGATTATGATGGAACGACGATAGATGAGGCAGGGGATTATAATTTAAGATACATAGGTAGCGAGCCTTGTGCCGACTCAGTACTATTGACTGTTATCATTATACCGACAGAGTTTGTTGAAATGACAGCTTGCTCTGATGGAACAATAGCGCCGGGTATCTATACTGAGATTGGAGATTCTTGCGAGATAATCACGCTTACTGTATTTGAGACACCGAGTGATGTTTTTGATTCTTTTGTTATCTGTCCTGGAGATTCCTTAGAGTGGAATGGTACAATCTATACAGAACCTATCACAGTTTCTATTTTTCCAGAAGATCAAAACGGTTGCACTTATAATGAAATTCTCGTCGTGGAATTTGATTCAGAAGTAAATTGCTCTACCAATACAAAAGAAATTTCAGAGACTGCAGTATTTGATATATATCCTAATCCTGCAAGTGAATTTCTGCAACTTACGGCTACGTATAATCAAGTGCATACCGCGACTGCGGAAATCTACAATACGAGTGGTCAATTGATTAAAAACGTAAGCATAGATAGACAAACTCAATCGATCTCTATTTCTGAGCTGGAAACAGGATTCTATTTGCTGAAGCTCACTCTTGATAACAATAGCTACCAGATACAATCATTTATAAAGTTATAAGACTAGGCATAGAAAGGGAGGCTATTTATAATTTATTGTAGCGAAGGCAAAGTGATTCATCATTGTCTCTAACTCTTCTAGTGCTTTCTTTTTATTGAGGCTAGTCAATCTGGGTAGATGCTCAGCATAATACAGCTGGTTATTGATCATTTCATACAAACTAGAACTGAGACTTAAGGAGTAAGTAAAACAAGGATTGATTTCACTTATGATGGTGGCTAACTTCTCTACCAACTCCTTGTAAGGTAGAAAGAAGCCGTACTTGTTCTCCTCATCAACACCAGATATATGGTAGGTTTTAGAACTTTCCTTCATAATGATCTGAAAGAGTAGCCCTTCATTGATATAATCTGACAGCTTGGATTCTGCACTTGCGTTGATCATACAATGGATGGCTTTTTTGAGCTTTTCTGTGCTGTCCTTGACATTGAGCACTTGCATATTGATAAGGTAGGTCACCCACTCCCAGTACCAGCAATTGAGATACAAGAGCAGCAAATGCTTGTTCTCAAAGTATCTGTAGATTGAGACCTCTGATGAAGACATCTTCGTTCCTAACTTCCTGAAATTGAAGGCTTCAAAGCCTAATTCATTTATAAGTTCAATAGCATTAGATAAAAGGCGATGTCCGTATTCGGAGTCTTGTGGGTCCTTTATAAATAGCTTTTTAGGTAGCTCAAACCTCAATTTGAGAGACATATTTAAACTTTTCGTAAAAATAGTAATAATTACGTAAACAATTAGTTAAGCACTACGTTTGAGTTAGTAATACTAACACATTTAATAAATAGTACTTCCAAAATAAATCTAGTGACAATGAAATTCATAATTAGGAATCAAGCCAAAATCTCAAACAAGTATCTACGATTTGCTAAGTGGAAAATAAGAAAGCTCAGCAATAAGTATGGAGACTTGATTTATTCCGAAATATATGTAAAGCAAATAGCAACAAGGCCTACTATATATTCTGCCATAGTGAAACTCGGCGTTCCTGGTCCCGACCTTATCATCTCTGCAAAATCTCAAAATCTAAAAGAACTCTGGG
>CALBWK010000244.1 GCA_937969415.1 uncultured Saprospiraceae bacterium
CCTGCTCCGCTCAAGGCTGTCTCAAGGCCAGCTGCAAGAACTGCAGTTTCTAGGGTGTTGTGGTCAGGACTATTGACAACGACGTCTACTATTGTAGCCGGTGTAATCTCCGGAAGAAGCACTGCATCGATTACGTGAACGACACCATTATCTGCTTTGATATTACCTACAGAAATATTTATTCCATTAATGGTTAGAGCGCTTCCATTAACGTCAAAGGTGATGTTCTGTCCGAAAAGAGTACTTATCGTCATCCCATCAAAAATATTATCAGAAGAAGCTACACCATTAACTGCATGATGTGTAAGAATTTTTGTGAGGTCTCCAGATGGATCAGCTAATAAGGCATCGATAACCGCTGGGTCTATCATAGCAAAGGCTGCATCTGTAGGCGCAAATAAGGTGAAGGGTCCCGGTCCTGAAAGTGTGCCTGCTAAATCTGCTGCGATGACAGCGGCTTCTAAGGTGTTGTGGTCAGGACTGCCGACGACGATATCTACTATCGATTGACTATTGACAGTAAGTTGCGTAAAAAGTAATACGAGTGTAATTAATTTTGAAAAAGTTTTCATGTCAGATTTATTTATTTGATGAAAGGGAGTCTACATTCAAATGCTCATTCTACTAAGTGCAGATGTTATCAAAAGGGTTGCTTAAGAAAAATTTATTATTTCTTTTTTCTGATCAGAGAGAAAAGTTGCAACAAGAAAATGCAAGTACATCAATCAGGTAATAGCTACCGGAGGTGTACATTTATTATGATAGGTTATTGATCGCACGGCACTAATTGTATATTTAGAGGATGGATAGGATTTCTGATTGGGCTTCTGCTTTTTCTTCTTTTATGTGGGGACTGCCACTTCTCTTTTTGCTAGTAGGCGGGGGATTCTATTTTTTAATCTTGTCTCGATTTTTGCCATTCAGATATTTTGGTCACGCCATATCAGTACTGAGAGGTAAGTATGATGATCCCAATGATCCAGGACAGATTAGTCACTTTGAAGCGCTAGCTACGGCACTTGCTGCCACTGTCGGGATGGGAAATATCGCAGGTGTAGCAGTTGCAATTACCATAGGTGGACCGGGTGCAGTCTTTTGGATGTGGGTAAGCGGATTGATAGGGATGTGTACCAAGTTCTTTACCTGCACACTGGCCATATTATATAGAGGAAAAGATTCTGAAGGTACAGTACAAGGTGGGCCAATGTACTTTATTACAGAAGGACTTGGTAAGAAATGGAAGCCACTGGCCGTATTTTTTAGTGCGGCTGGTTTGATCGGCGCCTTACCTGCTTTTAATGTCAATCAGCTCACCCAGGCCATTAGAGATATAGTGCTTATACCTGCTGGCGTGCAGGCTGGGATGTGGAGTGATCTGACGACGGGGATTATTCTATTGATTATTACAGCAATTGTCATATTAGGCGGACTTACAAGGATTAGTCGCACGACAGCAAGATTGGTGCCTTTGATGGTAGCACTCTATTTTTTAGCTGTAATAGCCATTCTTGTTGTGCATATAACAGAGTTGCCCGGCTATCTCAAACTTATTTTTACTGATGCCTTTGCGGCTAGTAACTATAAAGGTGACCCGATGTTAGGAGGAGTGCTAGGTGCACTTATTGTCACAGGTATCAAAAGGGGCGCTTTCTCCAATGAAGCCGGGATAGGTACAGCGCCTATGGCTCACGGAGCAGCTAAGACAAAGGAACCTGTCCGAGAAGGGCTGGTCGCGATGTTAGGTCCTTTTATAGATACCATTATCGTCTGTACTCTAACCGCCTTGGCCATCTTGACCACAGGCGTATGGAAATCGACAGAGGGTAACGGTGTCACCTTAACGGCCAATGCCTTCTCAGAGGCCCTTCCAGGAGTGGGGCCATATATCTTGATGTTATGTATTGCCATATTTAGCATCTCGTCTTTATTCTCCTATTCTTACTATGGATCTAAATGTGCAAGCTTCCTCTTTGGAGCAAATAACAGACACTTGTACAATTATTTTTATCTAGGAAGCATCTTAGCCGGAGCAGTATTGTCTCTAGATACGGTCATCAATATCATCGATGGTACCTTTGCATTAATGGCTATTCCGACTATGATAGCTTCTTTGATTTTGGCTCCTAAGGTGATGAAAGCAGCCAAAAAGTACTTTGCTGAAATGGTGTAAATTATTGATAATCAGTTTGATACATATGATTATATGTCATTTGTGTCTGCTCATTGTCAGATTTGCAAGTAACTATGGCGGTGGCATTGTTATTGAAGTTTATAAATACCTCACTTAAGCAAAGAAAATTTTCCAATCCTTCTTATCTACCATCAAAAAATATTGAATTCTGTAAATAATTCAGAATTGTACAATCTTTTAACCCCTTTTTTTCGTTATAAGCCCTAACCAGCTGAATCGCGAGTCCCATAAGGATGTAACTCGCGATAGTTCTAGGACGATTTGAGTTTTAAATCCATTTGCAATTTTTCTATCCGAGGATTGCTTAATTAAAAACTTACGTGATGAAAAACTGGTCAATAATTCTACTCGCAGCACTGTGCTTCTCACTGCTATCCTTTGATGTCAATTCATACGAAGGTGATCATAAGCGATTCTCAGAGATGCCTGTTATGCGTCTCCACGTATATATGATGGGTCGAGAATCTGTCGATCCTGCACTTACCACACAGATATTCCAGAATGTAGAGTACCTGAACGAGGTCTTCAAAAATGAAATCCAATTCAGTTTAGAAGAACTGTTTATGGATCCCAACCACGCTTACCTCCCAGATCTATATAAAAGCTTCCAAGCACACGAAAGAGAAATAGTAGAACCTATAGTCGAACCTATCGAAAAGAAAGGAGCGATCAATATCTACTTATTTGATACCTATGCTGAGCCTGGACACAATGCTGCTTTGATGGGCTTCACGCCATTGCTCAGTGCTAGACAAGAGACCTATGCTGTCAACAGCCCACGCTTTGACAGAATCTTGATGGCTTATGATGGTCTTAATGATAATAAGACCTTGGTGCACGAGATGGGCCACTTTTTTGGTCTTAAGCACCCTTGGGAGCTGACGGATATCGCGAAGTTCAGACTCGGTATCAGAACCCATACAGACGAGGCACACAACCATATGTCTTATGGATCTGAAGTTGAGAAATTTACTACCCAGCAACTCGTCGATATGAAGAGCTATGCGATGCGTTACAGAACCTATCTAATGGATAGGGTAGTCAGAACCTATGCAGGGATCTAGGAAATTCGGTAGTCACCAATAGCTTGCTTCATTTTTATTTACTTTCTGACCAACGCTTCTGCCAGTATGGTCGTCTATAGAAGTAAAATCTATATAAATGAAACAACAACTTTCAAATTGCAACGCAGAAACGATTACAAGTTCTCATCTTAGAACTAGAACAAACCTACTCTCTAGCTTGCTATTTCTGCTATTCATTGGCATAACTCAAGTAGGGTGTGATGATAGTGATGATTGTGCTCTAATTGATTGTTTAGGACCTTTTGCTTACATAGAATTGAATATCCAGCAGGAAGGTCAAGATATTGTTTTTGGGCCTACTCCACTAGTTGCACCAGAGGACATTCAAATTATTTCTGGAGAAGAGGATAATACTAATTTTGTTATTACAGATGATACAATTTTGCTTGGCATTATAAATAGTGATACTATCTCAATAGAAATTGGAAATCTACAAACTGTAACAATTCAAGTAGAAACAGAAGATAGAAGTACCACAGAGTGCTGCCTGAAATTTGAAATAACACGAATTGAAATGGATGGGGAGACACTTTGTGAAACGGAGTGTGCTGCCTTGGATATTGAGATAGAGTAGGAAGGCAGAATTAGGATTTGTAGGATGGTAGGATTTTAGGATTATTTTCTGCTAATAAAGTTTCTCATTAAGAGAACGAAGATTTCTCTGCTTCGCTTCGCTACGATCGAAAGGAAAAAGGTGTTCGTGTGCGGATTTCCCCTTCAGGGGTCTGGGGTGAGCAGAGCCTTCTCTTTTTAATCATAAGTTTCTCATTACGAGAACGAAGATTTCTCTGCTTCGCTTCGCTGCGATCGAAAGGAAAAAATGGTAATGAGTTGGCGATTTACCGCTCCGATTCTCTAGGATTAATGTAATACGGATATACGTGGGCGGACACCCTTTAGGGGTCTGGGGTGAGCAGAGCCTCCTCTTTTTTATTATAAGTTTCTCATTACGAGAACGAAGATTTCTCTGCTTCGTTTCGCTGCGATCGAAAGGAAAAAAATGGGAATGTGATGGCGGATAGCCGTTTTGTTGTAATTAGGGTAAAAAAAGTACGCGTGTGCGGACATTCCCTTCAAGGGTTGGGGGTAAGCAAAGCCCTCACCTACTCCGCCTCAAAAGCAAACTTCACAATATTAGCGCCCATTCTGAGTGCTTGGATTCTTTTGTCTTGTGGATCTTTGTGTACTTCTTGGTCTTCCCAGCCATCACCTAGATCCGTCTCATAAGAGTAGTAGCAGACGAGTCTGCCTTCGTGGATGATGCCATAGCCTTTGGCGGGTAGGTCGTCGTGCTTATGGATTTTAGGGATGCCGTTTGAGAATTGGAATTTGTTATTGTAGATGGGATGATCAAAGGGTACTTCGACAAATTCGTGTTCTGGAAATACTTTTTTCATCGCTGGTCTGACGTAGGGATCCATTCCGTAATTATCATCTATATGAAGAAAGCCACCTGCTAACAAATAAGTTCTCAAATTTTCTGCTTCTGCATCTGAAAAGACAACATTACCGTGACCTGTCATATGGAAGAAAGGAAAATTAAATATCTCTGCGCTGCCCACTTCTACTGTTGCATAGTTGACATCTAGATTGGTACCAAGTTGATTGTTGCAGAACGCAGCAAGATTGGGTAATGCTGTAGGATTGGCATACCAGTCACCACCGCCCGCATACTTGAGTAAACCCAATTTCATTGTAGGCTCAGAAGTGAATGCCGTTAGAGTCAAAAACAAGCCTAGGGCCAGGAGAAATTTATTCATGAGTCTTAATATTTATTGAAGTGGGATTTCTTCCCATTCACTATGCCTATAACACCACCTTTCAGAGATTTATCCCAAAAAGGTGAATTTTTTGATTTAGATGTATTGGTTTTGCTATTCAGTGTCCATTCGAGCGATGGGTCAAAAAGTGTCAACTCTGCTTTGACTCCTTTGTCTAGTTCTATTGCAGGTAAGTTGAGAATCTTTCTGGGGTTGATAGACAGACAGCTGATGAGTTTATTGATGTTGATATTCTCAGCAAAGGTGTTGATGGCTGCAAAGCTCGTCTGTAAGCCCGTCGCACCGGGTGCTGCATAGATATATTCTTTCTTCTTTTCGTCGTCTTCTAGAGGGACATGATTAGATGAAATGACTTGTATGGTTTTCTTGTTGACGCCTGAAATAAGGGCTTGCCTATCTTCTTCTGACCGCAGAGAGGGAAGCGTCTTGTAGTTGGTGTCATAACCATAGAGTGCTTCTTCTGTTTTGCACAAGTTGAGATAACTGACAGAACTGTAGAGCTCACTTTGTTTCAAGTTACTCAGCGTTTCTACGCTTTCCTTGGTGGAGAGATTATGCAGGAGAACTTTAGACCCTGTGTACTTATGCAGTTGTATATCTCTATTAAGCGTAACAATTTCAGCTAAGTTGGGATTGCCCTTCATCCCGAGTTCAATACTCACTAGGCCTTCATTCACTAAGTTGTCATTGGCTAAGGCTGGATCAACTGGATGATGAATGATTAATCCGTTGACACTTTTGCTGTAGTCTAGTGCCCGCATCATCAGTCCACTGGAGGTAATCGTATGATGACCATCAGAAAAAGCTACTGCACCACTACGCGATAAGTCTATCATTTCGGTTATCTCTTCACCTTGACAGTTTTTGCTAATGGCTGCTATAGGATATAAGTCTACTGCACTAGAAGCAGACTGATTGAGAATATATTGTACGGCAGATCTGTTGTCGATGACTGGTTGTGTATTAGGCAAGACTGCGACTGAAGTATAACCTCCCGAGGCTGCTGTTTTACATAAGGTATCCAGAGTCTCTCTATGCTCGTAGCCAGGCTCGCCGACTGTCGCTCCTATGTCTAGCCACCCAGGGGACAAGTGCAGGTCCTTTGAGCTTATGGTCTTGGCAGTACTGTCATTAATTCTAGTGCCTATCTTTTCAATAACACCATTTTTAATCAAGAGATCCCTCTTGGTGTTATGGAGTTCGTGTCCAGGGTAGATTATTTTTGCATTCTTGATTAACAGCAGCATCAGTCGATTAGATTATATTTTCCAGAACCTTAGTAGTAAAGTTTCTATTGCTAAAAATATCAACGCCAATATAAGGCACCATCTCCAAAAAGTAATTCCTTGATCTTTTTCTTTGATGATAGTGCTAAGGTCAGCCTCCATAGAATTAGAGAGGATGTTAGCGGATTCTCCATATCTAGATTCTAAATCAGACTTAGAGAGATTAGCAAGATTAGACTCTATTCTATCATAGTTGAAAGCCAAGCCTTTGATCACTTCATCTTTTAGGGTCACATCATAGAAGCCTGCCTTTTGTATCATATTATTGAACGTTAATACGGCAGAACTCCCTTTGTTATTTTGACCTGGGATAAATTCTTCTTGTCCTTTTATTTTGAAAATCAACTCATTGCTCGACGCAGCTGTTTTTGTTTCTGTAAAGTTATCTCGACCAATTGTGTAAGCGATTTTGTCATCTTGAGTCGCCGAAAAGGCCACCTTGTAGAGTAGTGGAACAAAGACTTCTGCATTAAGCGTCAAGTCGCTATACTTCTTGCCAATAGGCGCAGCAGAAACATATAGATTGCCCTTGTCTTGCTTGTACTTGGTAATATAATTTTGCCCATTACGGTATTCTAACAATTGCTCTCCACCACGATTGCTGTAGTTAGAAAAAGTATAATTTCCTTTGGTGACCGGTAACTTGACATTTCTTGTATTGTTCTGATATACATTGCTGAAGATAAACTCACTGGTATTGATCTTGTGTACAGACATTTCTTCTTTACTCCATCCAGTGATGCTATTGGCATTCATTCTGCTGAGAAAATCATTGTAACTTGTCTCGTCACAGTCAGCTCCAGGGAAGACAAGTACATTGCCGCCGTTGCTGGAAAAAGTTTTTAACTCGGCTGCAAGACCAGAACTGATCTTACGCAAGTCTGATAAGATGACCAAGTCTGTATCTTTAAGTTCATCATATTTTATACTAGAGGAACTTACATTGGTCAGTTCGAATTGTGGCAACCCTTTGAAGAGCGCCGTCATATACTTGTTGGTATTTTGTTCGTGAACTGAAATGACTTTTAGCTTCTCTTTGACATTAAAGTTGATGAAGTAATCATCGTCGAATTGGATAGGGTAGTCGTCAATTTTAATTTTCATTCGTTGCCAGCCTGCTTCAGAGACTAGTAAGTTGATGGTATCCACTACACTGCTATTGGCAGGGAGATCGACGGTGCCTTCTGGCCTTGTCTGACCATTATGCTCTATGCTGAGTCTGACATCATCCTTTTGTTCCGGACTATGATTCTTCAGTCGGACATAGAGTTTGTTGTTTTGATTGATGGAGGGTATCACTGATTCGAACCAAGCACTGTCTATCGTGATATTGTTTTCTTTGACGGCTTGAAAGGGAAGGAGGTTGACTTCAAGAGTTGTATCCTGTGTCAGTTCCATATCGGTAATGCTCTCTTGGAAATCAGAAAGCAGGTAGATAATGTGATTGCCCTCTTTAGGACTGGTTTGCTTTTGTTTATAGAATACATTGGATAGCTTATTGACCTCTGCACTTACGTCTATCTCTTCTATGGCCTCGATGCTGTTTTCTTTGTTGATCCAGCGTTGTTGAGAACCTTTAAGTTCGTGACTGATAATCTGAAACTGATCTGCAGCACCATAGGCTTGGACGATCTCTTCTGCTTTCTTCTTGGCTTTATCGAGTAGAGGCACATCTTCGGAGGAGGCCATCATACTATTAGAATTGTCGATGAATATGCTGACGTAGTTCTTTCCTTGCTTGACTGCCTTATCCTTATTGAGAAATGGCTGTGCAAAGGCGAAGATCAAGAAGGCAAAGGCCGCTAATCTCGATAGGAGTACCAATAGATTTCTGACTTTGTTTCTCGTGCTTTTCTCTTCCTTTATTTCCTTTAGGAATTTGACATTGGTAAAGTAGACTTTCTTGAATCTTCGGAAATGGAAAAGATGGATAATAATGGGCAGTGCGAGTGCTAGAAGAGCCCAAAGAAGCCAAGGATGTAAAAACTGCATATTTGCTAGAAATGGTGAATCCCTTCGGATTCGAGAGTTTTAAACCAGATTAAGTAATTCTCAGGTACAAAAATAATGGTTTTTGAGGTAGTAAATGTCTCGTTTTGAGGGCACTATACAGCTTCAAAATCCCTTATTTGATAAGAGTTACATCCCCTGCAAAGTCCTCCGTCTCTAGATTGCTATACCGGACCCGTGCTTGGTACACATACACACCTTGCTCTATTGCTTGGCCGGCTCGGCGTCCGTCCCACCCCGCAGAGGGGTCATTAGGGGGCAGATTGAACCCCTCAAAGATCAGATTGCCCCATCTATCGTAGATGTATAAGGCTTCTATGATCTCTATATCGCCTTCTCCAGAGTATAAAGTGAATGCACGGTCTCCACCTTGGCCACTTGTGAGATTTAAGACATTGGGAATATACACCTTGACAATTTCTTCGACAGAAATGCGGATAGATACCTCTGTTTCACAACCATATTGATCCGTCACTAAGACTGTGTATTCAGTGGTTTGAGATCCTATAAAGAACGGATTGGCGCAATCATAGCAGGAGAGCCCTTCCTGTGGCAACCACTCGATGGTTAAATCACTCAGCTCTCTATCTGTCTGAAGGTCCAACTGTAATTCGGCGCCTTCTATAATGCTAATTTCAGGTGTAAGGAAAGCTTCGAGTTCTGGCAGAGGCTCTAGTGCAAAGGTCGTATCGAGTTGACACCCATTAGCATCGATAATCTCTAAGGAATGTTCTTGGAACCCAAATACAGAAATAAGTGGTGTATGATCCGTCTCTTCACCATCGATAAATATTTGGTAGGGGCCTTCTCCTCCATTGATTTCTAGGTCATTCAAGTTGCCTGCTCCTGCACATGTCACGGTGTTGGAAGAGAAGAGTGAGAACTCTGGGATATCTTGATTTTGGAGAACCTCAACTTCTTGACTATTGGTGCAGCCATTGGATGCTCTTAAGGTGACCTCATATATACCTGTCGTGGGCACTTCAAAATTTCCAGTGATTGGGATTTTAATTATTGCATCTGGTAAATTATACCATGCTTCTATAAATGTGTCAGAAATATTAGCCAGCGCAATTCCCACGGGCTCGTTGTTACACTGTAATAACCCTGCTGTTAACTCAAAATCTATAGTGATCGTATCTACGGGAACTGTAAAATTTCTAAAAGCGACACATCCATTGAGACCTGTAACCTGCATCGTGTACGTGCCAGGCATTGGTAGTGTTGTTTCTTGACTTAGATTATCTATGGTAGAAATAGGGGAGTCTGTTTGATCCAATATAATAGCTGAGCTGAAATTTTCTGAGGTCAATAATTCTATGTCAGAAAACGTATTGTTGCAATCAATCAAAGTAGCGGAGACATCAAAATTAATCTCGGCTACATCAAGGTCGACTACCAAGATTTGATCAGACGTACAGCCGTTCGTGTTTGTAACGACAACTGTAAATGTGCCTTCTTCACTGACGATGAGGTCTTCTCCAAAATCTGCCTGACTGTGGACATCTCCTGCACTGTTGATCAGCTCAGCGGAGCTATAAGTCTCTAAGGAAATAATAGCAACAACTTGAGAAGGCTCACCACAAGTCAATGTCAATGGATCAACAAGAAAGTCTACTGTGCTATCATCATCTGCTATAGTGATTGTGGCAGAACCTGTGCAGCCATTCTCACCTATAGCAGTGACCGTGTAGGTGCCGGCTTGGGTGATGCTCTCAGATAAGTCCCCTAGTATTGTATCTAAAGAATCACTCACTTGTATATTTGTTAATAACTCTAAAGTAATAGTGTCTATCATCACGCCGCCCAATACCTGGCATCCTAGGTCTGGAGCAGTCAAACTAAAAGATGGAGGAATTGTGTCCAGAGTTGGTGTCACAGTTCCAGTAGCTGTGCAGCCGTTGATATCAGTGACAACAACGGTAACAAGACCGTTAGAATTGACTATCAATTCCTCGCCAAATCCGAGCGACTGCGTATCACTAAAATATTCTATCTCTTGAAAAGGCTCAGACGAAACTACATTTATGGTGCTGCTTGTTGTATTGCAATCGAGTCTGCTAGCAGTGATATCAAAGTCAGGTAAGTCTTTTTCTTCAGTGACATTTATTTCTTTTGTAAGCACACACCCTGCGCTAGAAACAAATTGAATCTGATAAGAGCCAGGCTCAGAGATGTCTATGTTGAAGTCTTCAATAACCTGACCCGAAGGTAGTGTCCAGATGACCGTGGCGATATTGCCTGTTGCGACATTCCATAGGGCTTGGTAGCTTGGGCTTTCGCAGGTAAGAATACCATCTTCAATATCTACTACTGGTTGAGTGAAATTTTGATCTATTGAAAAAGATTGAGTAGTTGTACAGCCATTGGCACTGGTAGCCGTTAAAGTGACTTCACCAGAATTTTGCTGGGTCAACGGTAAATCTGTGCCAACGATGATGTCTCCTGTTGCCCCTAGTGTCCACCTATAAGTTACATCAGGCTCTGCAGCGACACTGATCAATGTGTCAGGTCTAGAGCAATTGAGTTCAATGTCATCGAGTGGTAGTAAGCTTATACCAACAGTATCTAAGTCGATTTGATGCTCTGTCCTTGTAGCGCAACCGTCTAAGGCAGTAGCGACAAGGATATAATTTCCTGACAACATACTTTGTATAGATTGGTCTGTTGAGGAAGAGCCATCTGGTAGCAGCCATTCATAAGTTAGATCATTGTCAGGACTCTCTGCTTCCAAAGTTGCAATTGGTTGATTGCATGTGATGTCAGTCGTTTCTACAGATACTTCTGGGAAGTCTCCAGTCGCTAAGACTTCTATAGAATCTGTGGTGCTGCAACCATTGACCGCGCTGAATGCTGTATAGGTCATAGATCCAGGCTGTAGGACACTCGTCGTAAGGCCGCCAGAAAATGAGCTTCCATCGGGTAAGGTCCAGATGACTTCATCGATCATCACGATATTCGATTGCCAATCTATCGTGACAAAAGCCACTGTCTGGGTGCAAGATAATTCTGTCGCTGTCGCAAATACTTCCGGAGGTGTAAAGTCTTCTGCTAGTGAAACAGAGTCTATAGATGTACAACCCAAGGAATCTGTAAGTTGGTACACATAGGTGCCTGCACTATTAAGTTCTATGCTTGTCTGATTACCGAAGTTGCTCGCAGCACCTAGCCACGTCAAGGAAAACAAGGTAGAATCTATATTGATATTGACTTCAGAAGTTTCATTATCACAATTGATTATAGGCGTCTCTTGTGTTACTGTAGAAATAAAGTTGGGGACGATTTCTGATACTGTAATCGTATCTGTATGTGTACATCCAGATATGTTTACAGTGGCAAAGTAAGTGTCTGCTTGTGTAACAAGTAAACTGTCATTAGTCTCTGAAATTATATTGCCTGAGGCAGCAGTCCAGCTGACATCGCTAAAAGCCATAGAAGTGGTCAGTAACGAAGAAGGCTGATTGCAATCGAGATTGTTACTTGCCAACAAGTCAAAAATAGGGTCTACAATCACTTGATCGATTTCTATATCTTCTTCATTGGTGCAGCCGTTGTCTTCATCTGTCACTGTGACAAAATAAGTGCCTGGCTCGCTTACGGAAATCTCGTCATCATCTCCAAGGAAAACCCCATTTTCATCTTCCCAAACAAACTCTGGATCTCCTCCATCAGATATGGCTTCTATTTCTACTTCTGTAGTTTGGCAATCTAGTATGCCGTCAGAAATTAGTTCAATGTTTGGGATTATTTTGTCTTCATCTACCAAAATATTTTCCTCAAAGGTGCAACCAAATTCATCTGTTACGGTAACACTATAAGTGCCTGCTTCGTCAACTAATACTGAGTGGTCTCCGTTTATAAATCCTGTAATATTACCGTCATTAGTATCCCATTCTATGTCGTCATAATCAAAAGGACTATCGATAAATATATCTATCTGTGATTCTTGGTTGACGCAAGTAATTAATTCTGGATCATCTTGATCTATATCGAGGTCAGAGACAGTAACTTCAAATTCAACTGATTCATTACACACTTGGAAAAATTCGATTTCATCTAAAGCAAAGTCATTGCCACCCGCTACTGTATTCTGATTGGTTACACAAATCTCTACGGAAGTTTCTCCATTGGCTTGCCATACTGCTTCAAACTGCTCCCAGTCACACACTGTACCATTTAGGCCAAAGAGTGAACCAATTAAGTTGCCGTCTATAGAGAATTGTAGTAGGGCAGGACTTGAGGGATTGACAGATGTTGCCCAACTAGAAAATAGATAACTGGCATCAGGGTCTACGCAGACCTCTTGGCACCATATTTCTTGTAACGAGCTGGCACCATTAACTACCATCATATTGCCATCACCAGAGAAATCACTACAACTAGAAAAATTGGTATGACTATCTCCTGGGTCATCCAGAATATTGTAAAACCCTTCGCAACCCAAAAAGCCTGCACCGTGAAAGCAATTCCCTTGCCCTGGAGTGTAATCTGTTATAAAGCTCCCATCATCTCCATTGGCAAAATCACCATTTGTGATAAGATTGTCATCGCTCGTGGCCGTTACCATTAAGGTAAAGGTGGTAGCCTCAGAAACAAAAACATCATCACACAGATCGTGATTCGTAGAATTGCCATTTTCTAACCATTCAAATTCTACATCGGGATAGCTGGTAATGATAATACCACAAAGATCGAAATCTCCAGGTTCGCAAAGATGTAGGTCCATAGGAACCTCAAGTAAGAGGTCGCAACTTGGCGAAAAAGGAGGATTATCGCCAGAATTCCCTTTACTGAAACCTATCAAAAGGAGAATAAAGCTTATTATTAGTCTGATGTTTCTCAAGTGTGCTTTGTAATACCTTGAAGTTAGGTTTTATTCCGAAATGTACCTTGTCAACCAATAAACATTTTTGATACTATAGAGATAAAGAAATGAAAAAGATACTCTTACTGTCTTTTGCCTTACTAGGCCTACACTTAACCACAATGAATTCTCAGACACTGGATATGGACCAGTTTAAGGAGATGAAATTCAGGAATATAGGCCCTGCAGGGATGAGTGGTCGTATTACCGCTATCGATGTTAATCTTCGAGATAAGGACCATATATATGTAGGCGCAGCTTCTGGTGGTGTCTGGGAGTCTAAAAATGGGGGTATCAATTGGCAACCAATATTTGATGAGCAACCCACACAGAGTATAGGGTCGATCGAGATCAATCAAGATAATCCCTCGGAAATCTGGGTAGGCACTGGTGAAGGCAACCCCCGTAACTCCCATAACAGCGGAGCAGGGATATATAAGACCCTTGATGGCGGTAAGACCTGGACTTGTATGGGCCTAGAAGAGACCAAACTCATACATAGGGTCATCGTCAATACGAAGAATACAGATAACGTCGTCGTCGGTGCTATGGGTTCTGCTTGGGGGCCGTCTAAGCATCGAGGTATCTATAAGACTTACGATGGGGGAAAGACCTGGAAGCAAACCCTCTATGTCGGGGACAATGTAGGTGTGGCGGATATGGTTGCAGACCCCTCTAATCCCAATAAAATATTGGCGGCAATGTGGGAGTTTGGCCGGACACCGTGGGGCTTTAACTCAGGTGGAAAGGGATCTGGACTCTACCTCACTTATGACGGTGGAGATACTTGGAAGAAATTAACGGACAAAGAGGGCCTGCCCAAGGGCAACCTCGGACGGATGGGTTTGGCCTTTGCGCCTTCTAAACCCAATATTGTCTATGCCTTGATAGAAGCCAAAGCAAATGGTCTATATAAAAGTACTGATGGCGGTGAAAAGTGGTCTCTAGTCTCCACTAAGAATATCGGGAACAGACCCTTCTACTACGCAGAAATATATGTCGATACGCAGAACGAAAATAGAATCTACAATCTGTGGTCTTACGTGAGCCGCTCAGAAGATGGTGGTAAGACCTTCAAAACAATAATGGACTACGGCAATAATGTCCATCCAGATCACCACGCCTTCTGGATCGATCCTGATGATTCTAATTATCTGATTGATGGTAACGATGGAGGTCTAAATATTTCAAGAGATGGAGGTACCAATTGGCGATTTGTAACCAATCTTCCTGTTGGACAATTTTATCATGTGGATGTCGATAACGATTTTCCGTACAACGTGTATGGGGGAATGCAAGATAATGGTTCGTGGGTAGGGCCGGGCTTTGTGCTGAAGCGTGGTGGCATCACCAATCACGATTGGCAGGAGTTGTATTTCGGAGATGGCTTTGATGTAGCACCTCTGAAGAACGACAGTCGATATGGCTATGCTATGTCACAAGAAGGCAATGTAGGCCTTTGGGATAGAGTGACGGGTCGTACACATTTTGTGAAGCCGCAACATCCTGATGGCGAAGAGTTGAGATTTCATTGGAATTCTGCTTTGGCATTAGACCCCTACAATGATGATGGACTTTATTTCGGTACGCAGTATGTGCATAAGAGTAGTGACAAAGGACACAGCTGGGAAATTATTTCTCCCGACCTCACGACCAACGATACGATCAAGCAGAATCAATCCAAGAGTGGTGGCCTTACCTTAGATATAACGGGAGCAGAGAACCATACCACGATACTATGTATCTCGCCGAATACTTTTGACGAAGATGTGATCTGGGTCGGTACAGATGATGGCAATCTCCAAGTGACAAGAGATGGGGGAGGCAACTGGAATAATGTCAACAATAAACTGTCTGGATTACCAAAAAATGCGTGGATACCGCAGATTGTGCAATCGAGTATCAACAAGGGAGAGCTCTTTGTAGTAGCCAATAATTATAGACAAAATGATTGGTCGGCGATGCTCTATCACTCTACAGATGGTGGTCAGACCTTTAGAAGAATTATCGATGATAAAGATGTGGATGGTTTTGTTCTTTCTGTGGTCCAAGATCATAAAAATGAAAATCTTCTCTTTGCAGGTACAGATGTCGGTTTGTACTTCTCTCTCGATAGGGGAGGATCGTGGCAGAAGTGGGGTAAGGACTTGCCTTCTGTGCAGATTCGAGATATGAAAATCCAAAAAGAGTTTGATGACTTGGTGTTGGGGACCTTTGGGCGATCGTTTTGGATACTGGATGATATTGCACCACTGAGAGCTCTTACAGAAGATAAAAAACTTCTGGATGCAGAGCTAAAAGTATTTGAGCCGGGGACAGCCTATCTTACATCGAGTCGATCGTATCAAGGTATAAGATTTGTAGCTCAAGGAGATTTCGCAGGACAGAATAAGAGAGGCGGCGCCAACTTTACAGTCTGGAATAAGCCTCAAGAAAAAGAAGAGAAAAAAATGGACAAGCCTGCGGAGATGAAAGACACAGGAAAGAAGAAAGGGAGGAAAAAGAAGAAGGCCAAAAATAACATAGAAGAAGTCGATACACCTATGGATAAGAATGTGAAAGGCGATAAAGCTGGCGAGGGTAAAGACAAAAAGAAGAAAAAAGATGAGTGCCTTATCTATGCTATCGATAGCTCAGGAGATACCATCAGAACCGTAAAGAGAAAACTTAAGGAAGGCATCAATAGAATCAGTTGGTCACCCAATGCTAAAGGTGTCGACTTTCCAAGACGTAACGATCCTAAAGAAAAAACAGAGCCAGGTGGGATGCCGATTCTGCCAGGTACATACAAAATGGTTTTCGACTACAAGGGGCAAAAAGATTCTACTATGCTCAAAGTAGAGTTAGACCCTAGAGTTGATCATAGTCAGTATGATACACCTGCAAAGGCTGCTGCCACTAAGGCATTCTATTCTAAAGTAGAGAAGGTGACCGAAGCTTTTGACAATCTTAAAGAAGCTAAAAAGTCTATGGGCTTGCACAAGGAAATCATTGCCGTGCAAGAAGACACCATCAAAAAGGAACATATGAAGCTGCATAAGGAGATCACTGGACAGATTGATTCCTTAATGAATCTATATCTCTTACCAGAAAGTAAAAAGACGGAGTATCGTGATGATTCGCACACCTTAATGAGTAAGGTATGGAATGCGCGACGATTCCTCGGAACGTCTACGGCAGGACCTACACCCAATGGCCGCTATGCTGTTGAGACCGCTGAGCGACAAGCTGCAGAAGTTGTGTCAGGTATCAATACTTTTTTTGGAGGAGACTGGAAAGATTATCTCGATAAGATAAAAGCCTTGAAGTTAGATATTTTTAAGGAGTTTGATAGGGTAGAGATGGGGGGTAATTAGAGGAACTGTGTAGTGGAGCAAGTATAGGCTTGTTATGGATTGAAATTATCAAATTCTAATCATTAATTACCAATTTCTCTACTCACTTCGATAGGTGGAAAAGGAAAGGGAATAAGGAGTTTGTTACAACCCCTTTTTGCATGTCGACGTTGTGGAGATATCTTGTTCAAGTGTATTCTGTATGATGTTTTACAGTCATATAGAAGTAGGTTTCTCCACTTCTTGCGGTCGGTCGAAAAGGAAAGGAATAAAAGTTGTTCACTAGTAGTTTTGTTACAACTCCTTTTTTTTATGTCGATCTTCCGGAGATATTTTGTTCAAGTGTATTCTGTATGATGTTTTATAGTCTCATAAAAGTAGATTTCTCCACTTCCTGCGGTCGGTCGAAAAGGAAAAGGAATATGATGATGTTGACTAGTTATTTATTGAACTAACTAGTTCTATGTCGACCTTGTGGAGACATCCTGTTCTATAATACTCCGAATTATAATTCACTGACAAGAATAATTTTTTCCACTCCTTCTAGCCGAACAATAAGGAAATGCATCTTAGTAGTAAGTCCTACTCATCATTGATCCACCCTCAAAAAGTAAACCCCATCCCCGCATACAAAAGCTCATAATTGCCTAGCCCCGCTCTTAGTACGAGTGGCCCTGCATCATAACGTATTCCAGCAGTCACATAGGGCGCTATTCTATTTCTTACAAGCGAGTAATCTATTTCTGGATCAGGATCCTCAAATCCCTCTGCTAAGGTGAAAGTTTCATAAGCGGCACCTAAGGTGAGCTCTAGAATTTTTAATCTGTAGACGCCTGACAGGCTGAAGTGTTTGTCAGTTATCCTCGCTCCGGTGTCTAGGTCTAGTCCATTAAGTGTGTGGTTGCCAAAGTTGAGCTTGCCGCTCAGTGAGCCATTACCTAATGGAGTCAAGACTCGCTCATAGCTCACAGAATATTGGTTCACAAAAACTATCGTCCCGATAGATGCGTAAATGCTATTCTTTGGGGTCGTGTTTTCTTCTTGTGCTGATAGGCAGTTGGTGATAAATAAAGCTCCCAAAATCAGCAATAAGTTGAAGTAGGTTGTTCTAGTCATATTGGAATATTTATACAATTGGTTTTACATCTACATAGACATCAAATTTCTTTATAACGTTGGGCGCCAATCAAAAAGCACAATCGCTAGGCAAAGGAGCTTCCGTCGCCAGTCCACTTGCATAACTTACATTTAGTGAGTCCAGTACAAGACCATCCCGCACATTGCCACTAAATACCTGCGTGCCATAACCC
>CALBWK010000245.1 GCA_937969415.1 uncultured Saprospiraceae bacterium
ACATCATCCTTGGTACGATCTAATAACTGCAAGGCGGTAAAGAAAGGATCATAAGAATCTCCAGCGCTTGTTCTAGTAGTATAAGCTCTGAGGAAGTATGTTCCCCTTTTTCTAAGCTCCAATCTATTTTGTAAGAATGTAATTCCTTTGAGACTAAATCTGTTGTCCCCTTGATATACAGTAGTTCCTGATCCAAATGAATTGGCAAATATTAACTCAGGTGATTGCTCTGCCATATCAGGTTTTAATCTGAAATGGAAGTTGGCACCGGCCTTGTAATTTCGGGTGTCATAGTCTACGAGGTCTGCTTCTTTGTAACCTGGCCTAGCAAAATAGATCAGCCCCGGCTGAAAATTGAGCCCAGATTCTGAGAAGTCAAATGCATTAGAAAATTCATCTCCATACCAATTCACTCTGTCATAACCTCCTGGGTTAGATCTATCAAAATCAGTGTCAAATACAGGATCGTCATTGTCAGCTTCCCAGTCATCAGCTCTCAATAGTTCTAGATTGAGCTTGTAAGCGAAAGTCTTATGACCATTTTCATTTTCAAAAGCATCAGCCCACCTGATAGCCCCCTTTAGATAATTTCTTTCTCCACCCTTGAGTGAGGCAGATAGACCTTCATAAAAGTAGGGGCTCTTTGTTTCCATACTGATGACGCCATTAAAGGCATTAGGTCCATAGAAAGCTGAACTTGCTCCTACGATGATTTCTACCTTGTTAATATCTAGTTCTGAGGTACCTAAGAAGTTGCCCAGAGAAAAGTTGAGACCTGGTGCCTGGTTATCTATGCCGTCTATAATCTGTAATGATCGGACAGGACTAGTACTATTAAATCCTCTTGTATTGATGACTTTAAACCCTAAACTAGCAGCTGTAAGGTCTACACCCTTGAGGGTTCCAAGACCATCATAGAAATCTGCGGCTGGTGTCTCTTTAATAGCGATAATATCTAAGGCTTCGATAGTTAATGGAGACTCTTTTTGCTTTTCTGAGATCCTAGATCCTTTGACAACTATCTCTGTCAGTACATTGGCAGTTTCTGACATAAATACATCCAATCTTCGATTCTCTGCTACTGAGATTACTTTCGTTTCATATCCGATATATGAAATCTCTAAGTTGAGTGGGAAGGATTGATTTGTGTTAAATTCAAAACTCCCGTCCCAATCTGTAATTGTACCTTCTGTTGTTCCTTCAATGATTACATTTCCTCCTATAATCGCATCATTAGTCGCCTCGTCAAAGACAAAGCCCTTAACAACATTCTGACCTTCTAAATTGAGTGTGATCAGCAAAAATAGGCTGAAGAGGATATAACTTCTTGGCATATTAACTACGTGAATAAGATTTTAAACTGTTAGTTAATATAAATTTATCAAAACAACCCTACATTATGACCATATTCCTTAGACAATTTAGTTAAGGTTCTTGTATGGATTAATTAAGGTTATAAATTGACTATTCTCGTAATTCTTAATTATAGATTTGGCGAACTATCGAGCTTAGAAGCTATGTTTGTTCGGCATCACAACTAAATTAATTGGCATTTGCACTTTCCATGGTATGTAGCATCTAGAATCTCTAAGAAGACAACTTCTGGATATTCAGGTATGATCATCAAGCTTGCTGTAGCTAGCATTGCGCTCAGCATTGCGGTGATGATTCTGACTTCTATGGTGATAAGTGGTTTCAAGAAGGAAATTTCGCAGAAGATCTTTGGCTTTTGGGGCAACATCCATATTACGGATACGCGTATCACAAGAAACTTCAAGGTCACACCTATTTTAAATGATTCTATGCTAAAAGCCTCTATCCATTCTATAGGTGGCCTAACTTATCAAGAAGACGAAAGTAAACCGCCTAAAGAAACGAGTGGAGGGGTCAAGAATGTCAGTCCATTTATCACTTATCCCGGAATCTTGACTAATAAAGAAAGGGAAATGGAAGGTATAGTCCTTAAGGGTATCGATCAGGAGTACGATAAAGCCTCATTTTCTACTTATATCAAACAAGGTAAGTTTCCAGATCTTCTAAGCGAAAAGCCCTCTCGTGACTTGCTCATAAGTCAACAGACGGCTTCGAGATTGCGGGTAGAGCTTGGAGATCGCCTTAATGTCAACTTTATAAAAGAAGAGGCTGCAGTCAAACGACAGTTTAAAGTTGCTGGAATCTATCGTACTGGTCTAGAGGAATACGATCGGAAATTTGCATTTATGGATCTCAGGAACCTCCAATCTGTATTAGGGTGGGATTCCGATCAAGTGGGCGGACTAGAGGTTTATATAGAAAATACGGAAGATGCGCCTCATATAGCAGATTATATCTATAACGAGCTATTGCGCCCGGGACTCTTTGCTGAAACAATTCAAGAAAAACAGCCCAACATTTTCGAGTGGTTGGAATTACAAGATATCAATGAAAAAATCATCCTCTTACTGATGGTCATTGTGGCATTAATCAATATGGCTACGGCTTTACTTATCCTAATACTCGAAAAATCTAAGATGATCGGTATACTGAAATCTCTAGGTCAGACAGATGGGAGTATTAGAAGAATATTTCTCTATGAAGCTATGTACATCTTATCTATGGCGCTTATAATAGGAAATGCAATAGGTTTTAGCATTGCTGCCTTGCAGAAAAAGTTTGGTTTTCTGAAACTAGACGAGGAGAACTATTACCTCTCGCAAGTGCCTATCGATTTCAATTTTTCAGAATTGTTGTTAATAAACTTAGGCGCTGTTTTAGTCACTTTCCTGTGTATGGTGCTGCCTACTTATGTGGTGACAAAGATTTCTCCGATAGACATTCTTCGCTTTGATTAGCAAGGGTGTGGAAGGATATTTGTTCTTTAGAGGTCAAGCAGCGGTAGGTCATGGTTAATTTTTTCAAATTTCGAGGAAAGGAGGTCAATGTGGTAGACACATTGGGTGGTGCCGATTGGATACATATCAGTGCTCCCCTGCACCAAGCTGAGATAGAAAAAATTGCAGCTAAACTTGAAATCCCAATTGATTTCATTACCGATTCCTTAGATGTTGATGAACGATCTAGATATGAGGTAGAGGAAAATTGTAAGCTCATACTTATCAATACACCTTTGATTAATGATAACGCTAAGGAAAACGAAGCCATTTATATCACTGTGCCGATAGGCATTGTCATCCTTGATAATCAGGTCATTACGATTTCTCAAGAGACCAATATGATTATCGAGCGGATACTTGCTAACAAGGTCAAGAAATTCAACCCTACTGATAAGGCGCTCTTCGTTCTGCACATTTTTGAACAGAATGTATTTTGGTTTTTGGAATGCTT
This sequence comes from uncultured Saprospiraceae bacterium, assembly GCA_937969415.1. Lineage (GTDB taxonomy): Bacteria > Bacteroidota > Bacteroidia > Chitinophagales > Saprospiraceae > RFSX01. The sequence goes on from CALBWK010000245.1 coordinate 3,325, forward strand.
AAAGAAGCTTAATCTCAAGCGGAATCTCATCGAGCAGGAACTATACAACTCAAGTCGGAATACAGAATTGCGACAATTGCTGAAGATTGAAAAATCATTGGTTTATTTTGTTAACTCACTGAGTGCCAATGACTTATTGATGATGAAGATGAAAAGAACCGATTTTCTTAAGATCAGAGGAGTCGACCCCCATGAGGACCAGTTTGAGGATATAATCATAGATAATGGTCAAGCCTTGGAGATGTCTAATGTATATACCAATATCCTCAGTGGAACTATGGAAGCTTACGCATCTATCATTTCTAATAACCTCAATACGTTCATACACAGACTTACCATAATTACCATTATCCTGATGGTGCCGACATTGGTCGCTAGTTTTTATGGGATGAATCTAGATTACATTCCGCTGAGCGGTCATAGATATGCATTTTTTATTTTGTTAGCTATCTCCATATTTCTAGGTATTCTGCTCATTATTTTCCTAGGGGGATCGGATAAAAAGCGCTAAGAATAACGCATTATATAAAGATTTAATATATGCGTTTTAGTTTTCCACACCTGTGGAAAACTCTAGACTCATATTACAGCTTTTTCTTATTTAATTTGCAATCGAATTTAGTGGGAATTTCTTTTGACCAACCTGCCAATTTCTACACATAACTTGTTTGAAGTATTTGTCAATGTGAGGCTGTTATTAATAAGCCTCATCAGAGTGGAGACTCTTTAACACAAATTGACACATATATTAAAAACTTTATATGTTATTTTTAACCACGATACCAATTGATCTTACAAAAAAAGACGAATGAGCAATAAGCAGCCAGAACCACTTTTAGACGAGAATCCTAATAGATTTGTTCTTTTTCCGATACAACATGATGATATATGGTCATTTTACAAAAAGTCTGAAGCTAGTTTCTGGACTGCTGAAGAGATAGATTTACATCAAGACCTCTCAGACTGGGAAAATAGATTAAACGATGACGAGAAGCATTTTATCAAGCATGTCTTAGCCTTTTTTGCTGCTAGTGATGGTATTGTTAATGAGAATCTAGCTGAAAATATGGTCAATGAAGTCCAATATACTGAGGCAAAGTTCTTCTACGGCTTTCAGATTATGATGGAAAATATCCATTCAGAGACCTATTCATTGCTTATTGATACCTATGTAAAAGACGAGAAGGAGAAAGATCAATTGTTCAAAGCGATTGAAGTATTTCCTGCAATTAAGAAAAAAGCCGATTGGGCATTACAATGGATTGAGTCGGATTCTTTTGCCGAGCGTCTAATTGCTTTTGCTGCAGTAGAAGGAATTTTCTTTTCTGGAGCATTTTGTTCAATTTACTG
>CALBWK010000246.1 GCA_937969415.1 uncultured Saprospiraceae bacterium
GATGCAGAAATGAAGTGTGATTCTACTATTACTAGTTTATTTGGTGAGGAGATTTTTTGGCGCTATGATCTTTCTACGTATCCTAATCCAACTAGTGATTACATCACTATAGAACTTCCAGAACAAATAGGTGAAGGACGACTATATATTCTTGATATGGAAGGACGACTCATATGGGAACATCAGGTATCGAGAGGTATAGAAAATCTACAGGTGGATATGAGCGGCTATGATACGGGCACGTATAATGTTGAGTTTGTACCGAGCGATAATAAGAAGCGAAGAGTTTGGACGAATAGGGTAGTTAAAGTAGACTAGTTTTTGCAAAGAAAATGAACACAAGTTTCTGAAGATCATGAGGTGTGTTATTCCAAAATAATGTCGCCACCAACACTATAATATACCCCATTTTGTCGTATAAGTTCTAACTTACAATCAGACAATAGATAACAAATCATACGATGATGAACAACAGATTATTTTTGGCCTCACTTCTAATGTTATTCTCTTTTCAATTAATTGCTCAGACCTACGTGCCTACTGTTGTAGATAGTGCGACTTGGCTTATTTCTAGTTGGGGAGAATGGAATCCACCAGAGCATTATGCCTTGCGCATAGAGGGGGACTCCCTGTACTCTGGAGTGGATTATAAGAAGTTGTACAGATACGATCTGGAAAATGATAGGACAGTTATGTCGAGAAGATTCATCGGCTTGATGCGAGACGATGTGCCTACAAGAAAAGTGTACGGTGTATTGCTTGATGGAATATACTTGCCATATCCTTTTGATGGTGACACGACTTGCATATGGTCTAATTCAAGTGAAATTTTATTGTACGATTTTGATCTGTCAGTAGGCGACTCACTATCTGATTGCCATATTAAAGGATTAAATTTTGACGGTCATATTGTGACGGAAAGTGTTCAAGAACATTTTGGCCTATCTCGAAGAACTTTGGATAGTCAAGGCTATACCCTAATCGAAGGCATAGGGTATGCAGCAGGTTTATTGCTGGAGGGTTCTAACGCTATTGCCGCAGGTATAGGCATACGGATGTATGATTATTGCATAGGCTCACTCTGGGATTGCAGCCTTAGAACCAGCACAGAAGAATTAAGTGAACAGTCTCTGGCCACCCTATATCCCAATCCAACAAAAGACAATATTCTTATCAGCACAGATCAGCTATTGCGACAAATTTCTATCTATGATTTGCAAGGTAGATTATTGCAGTCCTTATCACCTAGGCAGAAAGAAATAGATTTGTCTTCAATAGATCCTGGCACCTATCTTATAAAGCTTGTTTCCGAAGATGGCCTCACTCAAACCCAGCGCATTATCAAATTGTAACAGCCAGTAATCGCTAGAGCTTATCGCTTCCGCCCATACGCCTGATGCGCTGTTGCAAAGTGCCCTTCGGCAATGGCCGCACCTATAGATAGCTCACCCGCTAGGGCCACTGCACCACAGATCTCTGCTAGCTTCCCAGCATCCTCTGGCGTACTGCAGTCCATTAACTCCAGCGCTTCTTTTTGTGTGGGTAGAGAAGTGCCGCCACCCACAGTACCGACTATGAGCCCAGGCAAGGTTAGTGAAGCATACAGGTCACCGTTGTTGCGTACTTCCATCCGACCAGTACCGACAGCTGCTTCTGCGATGCACGCCACATCTTGACCGCAAGCCAAAAAGAGTGCGGTCAACCCATTGGTGATATGACCGTGATTGCCGACAGCGCCAGATTGCACAGCAGCTAGCGTGCCTGTCTGCCAAAATTTTACAATTTTTTCTGCTGAGGTCTTAAGTATGTTTTGTAGAACATCTTTGGTGACGATTACTTCAGATACAACTTTGCGACCGCGGATCTTACTGAGTGATTTGAGGTTGGCTTTTTTGTCGCCAGACATATTGCCTTCTATGTAGTAGAGGGTGGGTTGTATTGGAGCTTGTTCTAGTACTTGCTGGAGTACCTGAGCAGTCACTAGCGTCACCATATTCTGTCCTGCAGCTGCACCAGTCTCATAAGAAAAAGTGAGGTGGACGCCATTGCCCTCGTGCATCGCTTCTAGACTAAGTAACTTGGCAAAGCGACTGGCCTGACTTATGCCTGCTCGCATCAGAGGCTCCATAGATTTTATCCAATCCACAAATAAGAGCGCCTCTGATAAGTTTTTAAACTCAAAGTAAGGACTTCTCTGTACGGCATTGGCCAGGGCTCTGGAAGTAAAGCCACCACTCATAGAACCCGCCTTGATGCCTCTGTTGTAGGAAGCGACGAGAGCACCTTCTGTAGTCGCCAGTGGAACATAGTGAGTCGTGTGCCCAGCTGTGCCGTGCATTTCTAAAGGCCCAGCAAGGCCTATTGGTACCTGTGCAAAACCTATAAAATTTTCAATATTGCCCTGATATGATTGCGTATGGTCTATTGGTTTTTGCCCACTTATATGTTGTGGGTCTTTACCCATCTGGTGGAGTCGGTCGAGATACTTGTTGGCTAGGTCTGTATGATCCATAAGAATTTTTGACAATGCGAAACTATCAATTTTGCCTCTAGCTTTAGGTACTAATAAGTAAGTTATATCCCTGCTCTCCTTTTGTGTACTTTGAGTTTAGATTTCTTAATGCTGAGCTGGTATTGTCATAAAAACAGAGTTGTAAAGAGCAAAATCAGAGGAGGACAGAAATTATTTGTATCCCCATGCAGCTTTTAGTGTCCTACATTTCTTTAGGTGAATGTAGTAGCTAGCCTATCATTATTATTAAATCATAAATTAAAGCATTAGAACAAAATGAAAAATCTATATTTCTTATTAGCAATCATCCTTTTCTTGGGCTCTTGTGGTACCGAGGAAATAGATATGACCAACGAAACCCCTGT
>CALBWK010000247.1 GCA_937969415.1 uncultured Saprospiraceae bacterium
GCTATTAGGAATATTGATAAATCTACTCCACAATACACGACCGATACTATCTGTCTTAATCAATACTGATGTCTCTGTCCCCGCTGCCAACGAACTCAATATCCCCAATTGCATAAATGCTGTATCAGGTGTTGCAGTCACCCCGATCAAGTCGAGCCTGCTCATCCCATCATCAACTGTATAGCTACTCGCAAAAACAGGATCGCCGAGGCTATCTAGTCTGATCATAGCACCTCTCACGCCATCATCCTCACCCAGCCTTGCAGTTAATACGAACCCAGTATCTCTCATCGTATGTCCATCCAGAAGTGAAAGGGATTCTGGAAGTGTATCTGCATCTAAGCCAATAAAAGTCCTCGATATAAGGGATTCATTCATTGGACCAAACTTTTCCATATGTATACCTATCGTATCTCCAGAATTGTGAGAACCGAAATAATATACTTCTTGGTTATGATCAACGAGTATCTCTGCTTGCAAGCCTGGATTGATGTCTTCTGTATTGCGGTCTATATCTTGCAATATCGTCTGAAAGGTAATTAACCCTTGATTTGGCTCAACTGTTAAGTACAGCTTGGCATCTGAAGTACCTGTCTCTTCGATATTTGTTGCCACAATCGCTAAGGTATCTCCACCTATGACCTGACATTCTATGCCTTTATTGTAGAGGGCAAAATCCGCATCCTCAAGATAATACTCTCTACCCCACATCAGCTCTCCCTTTGTATCACATTTAGTAATATGGATACCGATAGAGTCTTCCACTCCTGCAGGTAGATTTCTCACAGAAAAACGACTGACGACATAGAAGCCACCGTCTGCTGTGCCACTGCTACAATGGTGCACTAGATCTCTCTGCGTAGTATCGTAGATTCTCTGGAAACCTTGAGCATACAGATGCTGAACACCTACAAAGAGTACCAAGCAAAGGATTAGTCTATTAAAAGCTTGTTTGAACATATTGGTAGTAGTTATATCAATGATTGAAGTTTCATAGCTAGGCCCATATCACCCTTGATAGAGACCTTTCCTGACATCACGGCCATCATCGGATTGAGTGCACCGCTTTTCATATCAAGTAGGGCTTGGACTGTTGTCTTTATAGTACAAGCAGCCTCTTTGTCCTCATTGCTCACTTGATTGGCCTCCCCCGTACCATCTATGTAGATCACTTGATCATCCAAGAGAAACTTAATGGTAGCACCAATAGGCTCCACATTGGCAGCCTGACTCGCTATTTGCTCTGTTATTGCAGTAAAATCCATTCTATCTTTTGACCAAAAATAGGCAAATATTGGCATGATGAGAGGTCGGCACTATAATATGTCAATAATTGCTTTTAATGCAGGTACAAGGGCGACAAGTCGGACTAAAATAAACCGTAGTTTTGGGCCAAAATTAAACGCCAAACACGATGAAAAAGCACAATTTCTACGCAGGTCCAGCTATCCTTCCAGAGAGTGTCAAAAAAGCTGCTTCTGAAGCCGCTTACGATTACAAAGGCACAGGGCTATCCCTAATGGAAGTATCTCATAGAGGTGATGATTTTGTAGAAATCCTCGATAAAGCTGAAAAACACGTCAGAAAGCTCCTCAAAGTGAGCGATGAATATGCTGTTTTATTCCTCACCGGAGGAGCTAGCAGCCAGTTTTATATGACTGCTTTTAACCTTTTTAATCCGGATGACAAGGTAGGTTATGTAGATACAGGAACCTGGTCTACCAAGGCGATAAAGGAGGCTAGTGCATTTGCCGATATCGAGACGCTTGCCAGCTCCAAAGACAAAAACTTCTCTTATATCCCTAAAGGCTATAAGATTCCTAAGGACTTGCAATATCTGCACCTGACGAGTAACAATACCATCTACGGTACGCAAACCAAGGAGTGGACTAAGACCTCAGCGCCTATAATCTGCGATATGAGTTCTGATATCTTCAGTAGAGAATTACCACTAAAAAGATTTGGGCTCATCTACGCTGGCGCTCAGAAGAACGTTGGACTTGCAGGTGTAACGCTTGTCATCGTCAAAAAGGAATTGCTTGGCAAGACAGAATGGCACATCCCAACTATGCTAGACTACAGAACACACATTGCCAAGAACTCTTCTTTCAATACGCCACCTGTCTTCTCCATCTATGTAACGATGCTCAACCTAGAGTGGGTCCTCGAGCAAGGAGGTGTCAAGGCTATGGAAAAGAGAAACGCCGCCAAGGCAAAGTTGCTCTATGACGAGATTGACAACAATCCATTGTTTGTAGGGACAGTTGCCAAAGAAGATAGATCACCGATGAATGTCACCTTCTTACTCAAAGACAATAAAAAGGATGCAGCCTTTATCAATAAATGTACTGCAGCGGGTATCGTTGGCATCAAAGGGCACAGATCTGTGGGTGGCTTTAGAGCTTCTATGTACAATGCGATGGACATCAGCAGCACACAAGTACTCGTCGATGTGATGAAGGCCTTCAAATAACAACTGAGCTATGACCACCAGTCTGATACACCAAGGGGTCACCATACCGATTAAGGTACGGAAAGAGTATCGGCGCAATATCAGGTATTCTATAACTGGAAAAAGCATCAACGTGCTTATCCCCAAAGGCATCATCAACCCTAGTGTCGACAAGATAGTAGATGAGGTAAAGGACTGGGCGAGAGTCGAGTTTGAGAGGAAGCCAGAATTGCTCAATAGATTTAGAGTGATTGTCTATCAGAATGGGGAGTTTATAAGAGTCTTCGGAAAAGACTTTAAGTTGCTCATCCTTCCCGAAAACCGCAAAGGGCTGAGTGGCAAGATTATAGACAATCAGTATGTCGAGCTACGCGTACCAGCTGGAGCAGATGAGCATCTCTTACACAAAGCTATCGGCCAACTACTCTCTCGTGTACTTTCGGACTACTTTCACAAAGACATAGTATCAAGAGTCCAACATTATAATCAGAACTACTTCTTAGAAAAAATAGAATCCATAAGGCTTAAGAACAATCAATCCAACTGGGGCAGTTGCTCTAGCAAGAAAAACATCAATCTCTCTAGCCGACTCCTTTTTGCGCCTACGGATGTTCTAGACTATGTTATTGTCCACGAACTGGCCCACCTCAAGGAGATGAATCATTCTGCTCGCTTCTGGAAGATCGTCAGAGATGTGATGCCTGACTATGAAGACAAGGAACTTTGGCTCAAAAAGTATGGCCACACACTTAAGTTTTAGAGCTAGGGGTTTTCCCCTATAGCATGTCGTAAACATTGCAAATATCTTTAATACTAGAATTAGCGGACAACTTCTGTAGTGACCGGAGTGTTATACAATCAGCTGATTTTATTATTTGCAATTAATCCTATACCCCAATGATTATACTATCTATCGCACTTATCGTCCTCATCGTCCACAGCAACAAGTTCTTACAAGAGTCTAAGTCTAGCGGCAGCGCTAAGAAGTCTTTTTAAGAAGGTGTGCCTAGTACTGTCTTGTACTAAAATAGGCTTACGCAATATGTGTAAAGCAATGTCAGGACTGTGACTCCATTTAGTTATGCGAGCCTCATCGCTGTCCCACAGCCCCATAGCGCCTGCATGTTTCCTAGCGCTTTAGCTTCAAGATTTTGATAAATTTCCTCAGGGTGATGCAGCCTCTGCTCTACTGACCAAATTAATTAGTGTAACCTACTAAGACAACGAGTTTCTAAGACAACTAAGCGTCAGTCCAAAAGATCTAAGTTGT
>CALBWK010000248.1 GCA_937969415.1 uncultured Saprospiraceae bacterium
TAAGAGAAAAAATGAAAAATCATTTTAGTGATGGATATTTAGAGTCGGTCCAGACATCAAAGTATAAGTATGATAATGAGCGAAAACTTAAAGGCATAGATCACTACTTTAAGGTAAATAATTATCCTTTGAGAGATGAAGGGGAAATGGTGGAGACTCTAGCAGCTCATTCCGCTTATTCCTATGATAATTTAAATAGGCTAGAAAAAACACTTGAACTAGAGTGCGATGAAGAAGGTACAGAGGAGCTGAGTAGAGCATTAACTTTTAGCTACGAGGGAGATTCAAAGTCAATTAGAAGAATCAAAGTGCAGTATGGTAAGAATGTTTCTTATAGTGAATCTGTGTACGAGGTTGAATATGAAAATAATGGTGATCTAAAATCCATTACTATAAATGGAGTAATTCGTAGATATATATACGTAAGATAATTTGTGAGAATACGAGAATTGGTTAGTCGTCTATCCAAACAAATCCATCTGGTTCAATTTGTCCATATTTGCCAATAGTTTAAAGGACTTCCTGCGTAGGGGAGTGTTTTCGACGTGGCTGTAATTACAGATTCATATTAGTCAAGATGTTTAGGTAGATTTGTAGTCATGGGGCGCAGCTGATGCCGTATCAGTTGTTTTAAAGGTTAAGCTTTAAAGTAGTTAGCGATTGTCAAGATAAAAATCAGATTTATGAAAAATAAATACTTACTCTTTATAATTCTTGGGCTTATGTCATGCAATCAAGATCAAGAAATTGAATGTTTTGATCATAATGAGCAATTACAGGAATACGATGACTCACGTTGTCTCGAGTCATCAAGTAGCAAGTTGAATATGAATCATCCACGGTATGGACACTCATTTGAATATTATGACAATAAAATATATGCAATTGACGGGTTTGATGGTATTGATATAACCACCGCTGTTCAAAATAGAACTTATTATACTTCTATGGAATTTTATTCTATTGAAGAAGAAGTCTGGATAAAAGAAAACTGCCTACCTGAAACTCAGCAAGGAGCTACTTCAGAAATTTATGAGGGCAAAGTCTATCTGTTTGGAGGATATGGCTGTGAAAGTACAGTCCAAGTCATTGATCTTGAAAGCAATGAAATCATAATAAAAGATAATTTGCCCATAGGTCTGTATAATGCAACCTCTCAGAGAATAGATGAAGAAATACTTATTCTTGGAACAAATTGCCAACAAACACCTACAACAAACACACTAAATCTCTTGGTATACAACTTGAATGAAGATGAATGGGAATTCAAATATCCACTTAATTTAAATCTAGTAGATTCTATAAGGTACTTGCAGTGGCCAAATTCGGTTAAGCATGGAGAAGACATTTATTTTTGGACGCCATTCGACTTCCTAAAATTCAATACTAAAACATTTGTGTGGTCTAAAGTTGATACAGATATGTCAAATATTAAGGTATTCCAGATGGCAGTCTCGTATAAGGATGCTATCCTCTTTAGTGGTGGATCGGTATCAGCTGCAAAAGGTTCAGAAACAAGTTTGAGCTTCAATGCATATTTTCCAGAAACGGGTCAATGGAAAGAATATCCAAATTCAACAATGTTTAAAAGACATTATAAGTATGGTTTTATGAATGTCAATGACGTATTGTATTTGTTTGGTGGACGTGAAGCAGACTGCTGGGATGCGCTAACTGATGTGGAAATATTAGAAAATTTTGAATTATAAAAATAGCAAGGAAAGGGTGGGGGAAGTAAAAGAAAGAGTAGAATTTTTACTATTAAGTTGTAGTTTATTAAAGACAGCGAGCTTTGATGAGCTCAAGGTTGCCCAAACAGATCCAGCTGGTTCAACTTGTCCATATGTGCCAAAAGCTTAAAGGACTTCCTGTGTAGGGGAGTGGCGCCGTGCGCTTCTATGCCTGAGCGATGGGCCTTTGTCGGATAGCCATAGTTGGAGTCCCAGTCATAGTAAGGGTATTTCTTTGACATCCTGGTCATATAGCGGTCTCTAGCCACTTTGGCAAGGACGGAGGCAGCAGCGATAGAGAAGTACTTATCGTCACCTTTTATCACAGTCGCGTGGGGAATCTGAGGGTAGGGAGTAAACCGATTGCCATCTACAAGAATAAATTCTGGTTGGATCTGCAGACCTTTGATAGACTTGTGCATGGCCAGGATAGAAGCATTGAGGATATTGATTTTATCTATCTTCTTAGGAGACACTTTCTGAATGGAATGGGCGATGGCCTCTTGCTTGATCAGGTCGTAGAGCTCATTCTTTTGGAGGGAGTTGAGCTGCTTAGAATCCCGTAGGAAAGGATGGTCAAAATCCTTGGGTAGGATGACGGCGGCAGCAAAGACGGGTCCCGCGAGGCAGCCCCTACCGGCTTCGTCAGTACCTGCTTCTATTTTGTCCTTATGAAAATAAGCTTCCACAGGGCTAAAGATAGTATTCCTAGGCTATATGCACACTTGAGAGTGGAAGGCTCGGCACTAGATGGGGAGTATCAATTCTGATCAAATTAACCTTAAGAAAAGCTCACCATTCTTAATCCAATACTGCTTTTCATTGTTTATATAGGCATATGGATTTTACGAGGCGGTTTGACCAAATGTACGAGAAGAGAAAGTCACTCCTTATTTTCTTTGGAATATTGAGCATAGGGTGTTTGTTTCTGCTGCCTAATCTGAAGTTTGCTTTTAATTTCGAGCAATTCTTTCCTCAGGGAGATCCAGATCTAGAGTTCTTTCAGGACTTCATCAAGGAGTTCGAGTCAGATGACAATTTCTTGTTGGTGGCCTTCGAGAATAAGCCAGATGTATTTGAGCCTGAGTTTCTCAAGTCCGTACAAGAGTTTAGTCGAGCTACAGCCAAGGAGGTGCCTTATGTCAAGCAGGTGCAATCTCTTCCGGATTTCAAGTATCCTGTAATGACCCCATTTGGGCCGTCGAGTATACCAGCTTTACATCTCGATGATCCTGTACAACTAGAGAAAGATAAGGCGCGACTGCTCAGCGACGAGCGGGTACTCTATACGCTGCTCAATAAAGAGGCTACAGCGACAGCCGTAGTTATTAAGACAGATGAGAATGTCTACCTAGAAGAGTCCAACGAATTGATGGCAGGTATTGATAGTTTGCTTCTCAACTCAGGACTAGAAAAGTATCATATGCTCGGCCGCCCATACTTCCAAGCGGAGCTGACGGTGATACAGATGAAGGAGATCATTCTGTCCACTGTAATCTCTGGAATACTGATCAGTATCATTATGATTTTACTCTTTAGGAGATGGGTGAGTATAATGATTGCACTAGGCTCTATCGGTATCGGGTTGCTGATATTTATGGGCTTGCTCTCGTTGCTTGGTAGGGAGTTGTCCTTGATGGCAGCGCTCTATCCTGTACTGATGCTTATTGTAGGAACGAGCGATGTGATCCATATAATGACCAAGTATCTGGATGAGCTCAGGCGTGGGTTAGACAAGCAATCAGCGATGCGGATAACCGTAAGGCAGATTGGGATGGCGACGATGCTGACTTCTCTGACAACAGCAGCGGGGTTTGCAACTTTGTTTACATCTAAAATATTACCGATTCAAGATTTTGGTCTCAACTCTGCTATAGGTGTCATCTTGGCGTATGTGGTTGTTATTGGGTTTACTTGTCCATTGCTGACTTTCTTTGATAAGGATCAATTGATTTCTGATCACAAGAAGAAAGATCTATGGGGGAGCTTGCTGTCTAAGGCTTATGTCTATTCCATTAAAGGGAAGAAGCAGATTTATATACTTAGTTTGATTCTGTTGGTTGTTTTTGCTTATGGCATTTCCAAAGTCCATACAAATTATGATATGGTCAACAACTTGCCTAGGAAAGCAAAGATCACCGAAGACTTTAAATATTTCGAAAAGCAGTTTGCCGGATTTAGGCCCTTAGAGTTGGCGGGAACGATACAAGAAGGATATGACATCTATGATTATGAAGTGATGTCTGCTATAGATAAAACCGAAAAGCACTTGCGAGGACTAGATGAGATACAGACCGCTATGTCTATGGCTACGGTTGTCAGTTCTGTCAATCAAATGAAGAACAGTAACAATCCTGAATTTTATAAGATGCCAAGCAAAGAAGCCTACCCGCGAATCAAGCGACTGGTCTCAAGAATTCCCAATTCTGGTACAGAAATTCTCGTCAGCAAGGATAAGCGTAAAACCAGAATTAGTACAAAAGTAAAAGATATCGGTGCTCAGAATATCAAGCAGCTCAATAATGAAGTCGATGACTGGATTAATCAAAACATAGATCCGAATGTGATTACATTTAAGCAAACTGGTACGGGGATGCTTTTAGATAAAAATTCGGAGTTTGTAAAAGATTCTTTGATACATGGTCTATTGATTGCCTTACTCATTGTCAGTGTCTTGATGGGCTTGCTCTTCAAGAATTTTAAGATGTTGTTTCTGGCGCTTGTGCCTAATGTAATTCCTCTGTTGTTTGCTGCCGCGCTCATCGGCTATACAGGTGTAGCGCTAGAGGCTGGGGTCTCCATAGTCTTCGCGATTATTTTTGGAATAGCCGTCGATGATACTATACACTTCCTCAGTAAGTATAAACTCGCCAAAGATCAATACGGTGGTGACCAAGAAAAAGCGATGGAAGTCACTTTCCAGGAGTGTGGCAAAGCCATCATCTTTACAACGATTATTCTCTTCTTTGGATTTTTGGTGCTGCTCTTCTCTAACAATCAACCCTCTCAAGTTATCGGAATGCTGATCAGTGTGACACTATTGTCTGCACTGGTTGCGGACTTGACGATACTTCCTGTGTTGATGAGGAAGTTTGATATTTAGGTGGTTTAATCACTTTCTTAGCTAGAACAGATTTCTCCTCTCCATTTTGTTTCTGTCGAAATGTAAATTTTTGTTGGTGTTGGTTGACAGTAATACGATGATGGAAGATTGGGTTCGTGTTGTTTGACAGCCTCGACTGAAATGGAGAGAGACCTTTGAAGTGAGAGAACCGAAACATCAGTTTCGGGTGGGTAGCATTAAATTAGATGCATTCAATACAAAAGACCTGTTGAATGAAAGAATCTAAAAATGAATATCATAATTCAGTTTTCTCCAAAATATTCTAGATTGTAATATTAAATTAAGTTTCTCATTACGAGAACGAAGATTTCTCGGCGATGCTCGAAATGAAAATACAGACCTAAATTCGCACAGTAGTAAGCATAGTGCTACAATCCTCGACGAACAATGGATAGTAGCATAATTATAATTCCAGGATATAATAGAAGAAGATTTCTCCACTCCACTTTGTTTCGGTCGAAATGGAAAATTTTGTTGTAGGATTGATATGCAAGCAGCGATAGAGGGTAGGTTGACGCCGAGCCCGCCAAACACAAGTGGGCTGCGGGATGAACGAACGGTGCAGCTCTGCTGCATCAAAGGTCTTAAACGGACCTTTGAAGTGAGTGAACCGATGCACCAGCATCGGATGGGCAGGAAGTGTTACGCCTTTTTTCTGCTATCCCACCCTCTTCTGATGAAGAGGTTCCTTCGTTAGGACAGATGTTTAATCTGTCCTATCCGCTATTCGCGGACCCTCAGTCCTTTGGCAATGAAAAAAAGTGGGAGATAATTTAGATTAAATACGATTACTTTATTTCTCTTGGAATATGTGTTCTAGAGAAAAAATACAATAAGTCTGAGTATTATTTAGAGTAGCAGAAATGTTTCAAAGGTTGTGAACAGAAGAAGAAGATTCCTCCACTCCACTTTTTTTGATCGAAATTGAAAATTTGGTTGGTGTTGTTGCACTTTAAAAGAAGTAAATTATTAATAAATTGATCCTCAACTCTTATTCCTCTCCCAATAATTTTGTTCCTCTACCTCATCGATAATCTTAAGATAATTGTTGTAACGCAACTCGCTGAAGACGCCAGATTCTAGTCTCTCTTTTACAGCGCACTTGGGTTCGTTTCTGTGGGTGCAGTCTGGAAATTTGCAATCAGACGAAGCTTCAAAAAATTCTCTGAAATTATGGGCGACGTCTTGTACTTCGAGATAGTTGTAGGAGAGTGTCTTGATGCCAGGGGTGTCGATAATTTTTGTGCCCTTGCCGAGGTCAAACATTTCAGCGAAGGTTGTTGTGTGCTGGCCTTTGCCCATATAATCGGAGATAACGCCTACTTTAAGATTAAGGTCTGGCGCTAGTCCGTTGATGACACTAGATTTTCCTACACCTGACTGCCCGCTGAATAGTGTCGTCTTTCCATCAATAAGGGTCTCTAATTGTTTGAAGCCTATATGTTCTTTGGCTGAGATAAGATAGCATTTGTAGCCGATGTTTTCGTAGATGTCTTTGAGGTACTCGTAAGTGGCGAGATCATCATCCGTATAGACGTCTCCTTTG
>CALBWK010000249.1 GCA_937969415.1 uncultured Saprospiraceae bacterium
TATGTAGTCTTCGTCCTCGCCGACATCTGCCATAACATTATTCCAAACGTTAAGTCCTCTTACTACTAAAAAGATCAAAACAAAAGAAGGAATCACGGTCCAGAAAATCTCCAATTTAGTACTGTGTACAAAGAATGTAGAAGGTCTGTTCTTATCTTCTTTGTACTTATAACTAAACCAAAAAAGAGCGATATGTGTCAAAACGAACACGATACCTGTAAAGAATAAAGTGACATTGAATATACTATCTAGCTCTGTTCCATGAGCAGAGGCGGCGCCATGTGGGCCGTACCCGAGCATTCTGTCTTTGTACATCCACGCGGAGGCAACACAGAAAATTAGAAAGACAACAAGAAAAACAAGGAAATAAAATCCTGTTCTGTTATTCTGTTGAAAGTATACTTCTTCCTCACCTCTAATCTTAGCCGCTAACTCAGATACGCGACCTAGCTGTACAAGGATAACTCCTAGAAGTATGACTATTAATATGGCTACTAAACCTATCATTTATCTTGAATTGTAATTGTCTAAGTATGGTGATGTAAACTCTCCTCCATATATGGATCAGCAGAACTCTGTAAGTTGGCTCTAGAAATAGATCCTAGTACAAACAAAAAGAAGAGACTTAAAAAACCTATGAAAGTACCCAGCTCCAAAAAGCCAGGAAAATTAGTACCTAATTCAAAAGCAGACTCTGCGCTACCATGCAAGACATCTTCCGCACCGTGACCGGCTGCGTGTGCCGCATCGTGACCCGCTTCATGTCCATGGTCTACTGCTCCGTGCCCGTGATCTCCATGGTCATCATGTCCATGTCCGTGACCACCGAGTAGGTGTGCAGAATGTGTAATACCTGGCTTCAACATTAAGAAGAAATCCAACCAGTGACCGAACAATACTAAGCCTGCAGTAAACGTCAATGTTCCAATCTTTCTCTTTGTATCATTTCTCATTAGTATGAAAAATGGCGCAATGAAATTGATCAATATATTGAGGTAAAACAGCACTGGGTAATTGTCTACTCTCTCTCTAAAATATATAGTCTCCTCACCTACATTAGCATACCAGATCAACATGTATTGTGAGAACCATACATAAGTCCAGAATATACTAAAGGCAAAGAGGAACTTTCCTAAATCATGTAAGTGCTCAGTAGAGACTGTCTGAAATAATCCTCTGCTCTTGAGAAAAATAATAATCAATATAGTCAAGGCGACCATAGAAACAAACCAACTCGCTCCTGTGTACCAAGCAAACATTGTAGAATACCAGTGGGCATCCACTGACATAATCCACTGCCAGATCATCGCTGCACTTCCAAATCCTGCTACCGGCAAAAAGAAAGCGGCATATTTTCTAATACCATAGTGGTACTTGAATTCTTCGCTGTCACCATTAGCTTCCTCCGCAAGAGAAAGAGATCTGATTCTGCTGACAATAAATGCTGTCAAACCTAAAAAGAAGAATGTGCCTACGAGGTACCAAGTTCTATTGAGGAACCCAGATTTACCAGCTATAAGTTCATCATAGTTTTCGTGGCCTACTTGAGTAACACCTTCCCAGTTCCAGTGGTAGAGATCATGCATTCTTAAGAAAGTCGCAATACCCATTATGCCCATCAGGACAATACCAACTAATAAGAAAAGGGACATCGACTCCCATACTCTCTTAAAGGCAACATACCAGCCTGCCCAAGCAGTAATACTAGCAGACATAAAGAAACCTGCCATCAAAGCTATACCTGTAAAGAATACAGAGTTGTGTAAAAAGTTGGACCAGAATCGTGTATGGTGCCCATCATCACCCAACCAGGTGAGTACCAAGCATATAAAACCGAGAACGATACCTGAAATAAGTACAGTCCTTGTTCTACCAGTTAAATCGTAATTGATTGCTGCTGCGTTCATTTCTATTTCTTAGTGGTTGTCGTGATGTTCTTCTCCTTCAGAATGGTGGTGATCATCACCGTCTTTATGATCATTGTGACCGTGGTCATCATGATGGTCTTTCGTATGAGCATCGTGCTCTGGGTGCTCATGCTCATCGTGCATATGGTGTCCATCACCGTGGTCACCGTGATGATCTCCGTCGTGAGCATCATCGTGCAACTGAGCCATCTGCTTCATCTCTCCTGCAGGTCTATCTACATTGTTCAATGTATTTTCAAACTGCGAGTACGTCAGTTTATTTTCTTTTGCTTGTAGAGATCTGATGTAGTGGATAACTTGCCATCTTTCACTGTAAGACAACTTGTCTTTATAAGCACCCATTAAGTTCTTACCGTACATAATAGAGTGGTAGTATCGTCCATTAGATGCAGCGGTAAATTCTTCATTTACTAAAATAGCTGGTTGTACAGGATATACACCCCCGTCATCTCTTACGAGATATCCATTACCATCGCCTTTCTCGCCGTGGCAGATTGCACAATTAATATTGTACAACTCTTTACCGACTTTGAGGCCCGCATCTGTAATAGGATAAGGATTGTCGATTATCTCAGCGATAGCTCTTGTCCTTTCCTCTTCTGTATCACCATAGTAGTAAGGCTTGTTTTCTGTAGCAGATGAGATAGCTATGCTTTTAGAGCTACTTCTAGAAACAGTACCTGCTACTGGAAGACGCGGCTTGGCCATATCATAATATTCATCTTCACTACCCCAAGTATTATTATAGTAATAGTTGTAATAATTTGCTTCATAAGCTATCGAGTGTGCCATATCTGGCATAAACTCACTACCTGTACTATTACCTCCTGGTCGGCTACATGATGCCAAAAAGAACATCGCAGCTACAACTGTAAGGAAATAAATTTTATATAGTCGCTTCATCATTATATTGTCTTACTGTGTACTTCTGAAGCTCCAGTGCTTCTTAAAAAAGATTCAGCCTCGCTAGCAGAAACTTCTGACTTATCAAATGCAATGCAGAATTTATCATCAGTGATTCTCAAATCAATCGTAGGATTGACAACACCAGGTCCGAGGCCGTTAATCAAGTAGAAAGTAACTACCATTCCGATACAAGCGAAAAGTACTGTTAACTCAAACGTAATCGGAATAAAAGCAGGTACAGGCCAATGTGGCTTACCTCCAAAAATCTGAGGCCAATCCTTAGTGAAAATCCAAGACATCCCTCCAAAGGCCGTCAAGGTTCCTAGCGCTCCATATATGAACCCTGCAATATGTAATCGAGATTCTGCCAATCCTAAAAGTGGATCCAAACCGTGCACAGGAAAAGGAGTATAGACATCCATAATTTCCAAATGCGCATCACCAGCTTTTTTTACGGCTCTGAGGAGATCCTCTTCGTCGTTATATAACCCGTAT
>CALBWK010000250.1 GCA_937969415.1 uncultured Saprospiraceae bacterium
ATGAAACCAGCCTTGAATTTTTTGGTTCGTTTTTGTTTCAAGACAAAAATGAACGCCTGCCGGCGAGGCAATTGAACATTTGATATCTCAAGGCAATTATCCAGTTTAATAAAGTAGAATATATGCACTTAAAAAAGAAATATTCTATTCACTTATTATACTGATTCATAGTATGAGCCGCACCGATAGCAACAAAGCTCATCGCCGCCTCTGCAGACTTTGACAGCACTTCACCGAGACCATCCAATTCTTTATCTGTCCACTTTCCTAAAACAAAATCTACTTGGCGCCCTTTCTTGAAGTCATCACCGATACCGACTTTGAGTCGAGGATACTTGCTCGTACCCAGCACTTGCTCTATATCCTTGAGACCATTGTGGCCTCCAGCTGCGCCCTTGGCCCTTAGGCGTATCTTTCCGAAATCTAGATTGAGATCATCTACAATGATGAGGACATTCTCGATTTTAATTTTGTGCTTGGTCATCCAGTAGTTGACTGCCTTGCCACTTCTGTTCATATAGGTGGATGGCTTGAGGAGGTGGATCTGTCTGCCTTTATGTTTGATAAGAGCGATATCTCCTAGCGTATCATTCTTCCACTTTCCTTCCTTGTTCTGGGCCATTAAGTCTACTACTTCAAACCCGATATTGTGACGGGTCGCATCATAATCGGGGTGCATATTGCCAAGGCCTACTACGAGATATTTCATTTCAGGATCTATTGTGTCTTCTACTGCGCTACTATAACCCAGAAGTCGTTTAATAAAGTTCTTCATCTTGGATATTATAATCGAAAAATGGACTTATAGTTTTCATCTGTTTATATCAAAAACTTCCCTTTTTCATAGATCAGCTTTCCATCTGCCCATATCTCTCCAGACTCAGTCATATCTGTGATCATATCCCAGTGAATAGACGAGTGATTGGTGCCGCCCGTCTGCTTGTAAGACTGGCCTACTGCCATATGGATCGTACCACCTATCTTCTCATCAAAGAGAATATTTCGTGTCGCTCTTTGTATCTGATAATTGGTACCGATAGCGACTTCTCCAAAGAACTTAGCTCCTGGAATCTCAAACACCGTGTCGAGCAACGCCTTACCCTGCTCTGCCTCCCAGCGTACCACTTCGCCTTTCTCAACCCACAGAGTAATGCCCTTGACATCTTGACCCATATAGATGGATGGAAAAGTAAAGTGCACCTTCCCATTGACCGAGTCTTCTACGGGACCACTAAAGACTTCTCCCGAAGGCATATTTGTCTGTCCATCAGAATTAATCCATGTCCTTCCTTTGACAGAAAACTCGATGTCCGTATGATCTGCTTTGTAGCGTACCGTCTCTACCTTATCGAGATAGTCTTTTATTTTTTGCTGATGTGCTCGGACTTTTAACCATTCTGCTTCTGGCGATTCAGCATAGAGATGGCAAGCATTGAAGACAAACTCCGCATACTCGTCTACCGACATCTCCGCTGCTGCAGCACTCGCTGGTGTCGGATATTGACAAAGAGATCGCTTGAGTGCACCTGGTAAGGCTCTATCTGCTGTCCGCTCAAAATACAATTGACTCAATGGTGCCAAGGCCGCCGAGCGCTTCTTTTTCTTAGACATATCGAGACCTTGGGTCTCATTAAGATCATAAGGCGCCTTGATATAGATGTACGCATCGAAGGCTTCCATTGCAGCCTTCCTCAAGACTGGCACTTGCTCGAGCACCCAGTCATCAGCGTGCTCGTAGTAGATTTTATTCTGACCTTCAAACTGAAAATCTACTTCCACCACAGCGCCTAATTTCGTCGCCTCTCTATATATTTCTCTGACCAGAGGCTCCGCGAGTGTTGTCGTAGAGACATATAAGCGCTCTCCTTTTTTGAGTTCTACACAATAATGCACAAGTAAGGTCGCATATCGGCTAAGTATCTCTTGATTAATGGCCATAAGGTTTTATTTCTTGCTAATTATGAAAAGACTACTGTCCTGTTTTTACAGGTTATAATCCTATGATTGATATGTGCCCAGACAGCATTGGCAAGCACAATTTTTTCGATGTCTTTGCCTTTTCGTTTCATATCTGAGACACTATCTAGATGTGAAATCGATATGACATCTTGATAAATGATAGGCCCTGCATCCAGATCTGGCGTAACATAATGTGCCGTAGCCCCTACCAACTTTACGCCGCGCTCATAGGCTGCTCTGTACGGATTAGCTCCTGCAAAGGCTGGCAAAGAAGAATGGTGAATATTGATAATCTTGTTCTCAAACCGGCGACAAAAGTCCTGACTCAAGACTTGCATATAGCGGGCCAGCACAATGAAATCGACATTATATTTCTTAAGGAGATGATACTCCTCTTCTTCTTGCTTAGCTTTATTTGCCTTGGTTATCGGAAAATGATAGTACGGTATATCATAGCGCTTACCGATGTAGTCAAACTTTTCGTGATTGCTGATAATCAGTGGAATATCAATTTTCCATTCTTTGGACTCATAGCGAGAAAGGATATCGAAGAAACAGTGTGCATACTTAGATACAAACAATGCGACTCTAGGCACAGCCCTTTTCATCTTTACCTCAAATGAAAGATTAAACTTATGAGCGACGATGGTCTCAAAGTACTCCGCAATCTTTTCTTCAGGTATGGCAAACCCCTCCAGCTCCCATTCTACACGCATAAAAAACTGGCCAGCATCTCTGTCGACGTGCTCATCGAGATTGAGGATATTTCCCCCATTGGAGTCAATAAACTCAGTAACCGCTGCGACGATACCTCGCTGATCGGGGCAATGCAGGAGTAAAATGGCTGTATTCTTCTCTTTTTTACTCAAAATCCAAGGTTTTACAAGGGTTTCGGGACAAAAACGATACCACAAATAGGGGGTAATCTTCAGTCGTGGAGGATACCATCTCAGTTCCTAATTATCCCTTTTCAGCTGTTGGAAACGGCGCACTATCTATATTTATGAGAAATTGCAGACTAAAGGGATAAGAACTCCTGATTTAGCTTATGTATAAGATTCTAATTTCCATATCAACGTTACTCTTCTTCTGCGCTCTGCCGCTGAGCAGTCAGAACAGCAATAGTGCCTATATCTATGGAACTATTACTACAGATTCTGACGAGCAGTATACAGGTTTTATGCGTTGGGGCAAAGAAGAGATGTACTGGTTTGACATATTTAATGCAGAGAAAGATGACCAATATACCGTCCCTACAGAAACAGAAAAATCCAACGGTCTGCTAGATATAGACTGGTCACTAGGTGGTATCTGGAAAGACAAATATTGCAACAGCTGCAATGTCAATCATACTTTTGCCTGTATGTTTGGAGAGATCGCCCAGTTGAAAATGATGCGTGGAGATCGAGCTCAGCTCACCTTTAAGAATGGGTCGAGCATCATCGTCGAAGACGCCAACACCAACGATATGGGTACATCAATAAATATGATAGATTATGAGTTGGGCAAGATAAAATTTGATTGGGATGATGTATCTCTAGTTAACTTCTTTGCAGCACCAGAAGATGTAGAACACCCATATGGGTCTGCTTTATATGGCACTGTTAAGACAGAAAGAAGAAAATCTTTTACTGGCTATATACAATGGGATATGGACGAGCGCAGTGGAGGAGACATCCTAGACGGGGACACCAAGTACGGCGATCAAAAAATTCCATTCGAAAAGATCGCCAGTATAGAAAAGATCGAAGATGGAGATGCCATTACTGTTACTTTCGATTCAGGCAGGACACTTGATCTAGATGGATCCAATGATTGTGATGATGGCAACAGAGGTATAGGGATTTACAATCCAGAAATAGGGACCATAGAAGTAGAGTGGGAAATTTTTGACAAAGTACATTTCCAAGATGCACCGATGCTTAACATCAGCTACGAAGACTTTGGCAATGCACAGTATCTATCTGCAGAAGTAATGACATTTGATGACGAAAGCTACCACGGAAACATTGCTTTTGACTTAGATGAACTCTGGGACTTCGAATTACTAGATGGTGACGATGACGATGTCAAGCTGAAGATTCCTTTTAGAAACATTGCCAATATCATCCCCAAAAACAGAGACTACTCTATGGTTACTTTACTTAATGGAGAAAAGTTACTCTTAGGTGATCGTCAAGATGTCAGCAACCACAATGATGGTATTATCTTTCTTGATGGCGACAATTTAGATCTGAAAATCGATTGGGATGATATAGATCAAATCATATTCAAGAAAAAATAAATCAACTTAATCTAGCTTCATTGCTGGACGACTAATTCCTATCTCATTGAAAAAAATATTCTTTAGAATATTATTGCCGATCGCTATCCTAATAGGTACAGGTATCTTTATGCTAACTCAACCTACGATTGATGAAGGCAAGACGACCGAGGTGATGACCTTCTGCTGGGTACTGCTTAGTCTTGGATTCATCATATTGAGTATCGCACTGATCGATGCCATCCTCAACAAACTACTACCTTGGAAAAAGAAAACTGGACTGAGGTTTTTCTCTCAATTGCTTTTCGGTGGTCTTGTATCTCTAGCTTCATTCAATACAGCTTATTATCTGGTTAAGACCTACTACTCCAATGAAGTGCCTGACCTAGGGCAGTATCTCGTTATGAATATGTACGGTAGCTCAGTAGTCTTACCAATACTCTCCATATATTTTGGCTATAAGTTTCTAGGAGATTGGCGAAAATCAGAACTAGAAGCCGAGCGACTCCAAAAAGAGAGTGCACGATCCCAAATGATGGCACTCAAGAATCATCTTGACCCACACTTTCTATTCAACAACCTCAATATCCTCTCCTCAATAATGGATAAGGATATCAAGTTGTCTAAAACTTACTTGGATAAATTTGCAGAGGTCTATCGCATCATACTCAAATCTGAACAATCTGACCTCAGTCTCCTAGAAGATGAGATGCGCCTCATAGAATCTTACATCTACCTTATCAGAGTTAGATTTGAAAACAGTGTCTTTTTTAACATAGACATAGATCCCTCTGACCACAACAAAGCACTGCCTCCCTTAGCCATACAGATGCTTATAGAGAACGCCATTAAGCACAATATGGCCAACATAGACAATCCGATTACCATCACTATAAAATCAGATGGTCTGAATAATATACTTGTAGAAAACAATCTCCAAAAGAAAAAATATGCCGTCCAAGAAAGAGAAGGCTCCGGATTACAGAACATCAAAAACAGATACGCCTTTTTCTCAGACAAGGAGATGCAAGTTGAAGAAACAGAAAGTTATTTTAGAATTACCCTTCCACTACTAGAAATCGATTACGACTAGAATAAAAATCATTGTTGATATGAAGATACTCATTATAGAAGACGAAAAATTAGCAGCAGAAAAATTAATCACATTACTCACTACAGTCGCTACAGATTGTGAAGTGATCAGTACTCAAGATAGCATTGATGGCGCCGTAGCTTGGCTAACCGAGCATCCACATCCAGATCTTATCATAAGTGACATCCATCTCATCGACGGGCTCTGCTTCAATATCTTTTCGCAGGTGAAGGTGACTTGTCCAATTATCTTTGCTACAGCTTATGAAAAATATGCTATTCAAGCTTTTGAGGTCAACAGTATCGACTATCTCCTCAAACCCGTACAAGAGGATCGTCTGCGTCAAGCCCTCAACAAATTTTCAGAGCTCAATCAATCTCAATTCACAGATAGATCAGACCTCTACGATGAATTCAAAAAATTACTCAGCAATAAAAACAAAAACTATAAATCTAGGTTCCTTTGCAAGCTCGGCAATAAGATAAAATCTATCCCTACAGAAAACATCGCCTACTTTTATAGTGCCAATAAAATGACTTTTCTCGTTGACAACAACCAGCAACGCTTACCTGTCAACAATACACTAGATGAAATAGATCAACTCGTCGACCCTGACAGCTTCTTTCGCGTCAATAGAAAATTTATCAGCCACTACGGCGCCATCGCAGAAATCCATCCTTACTTCAAAGGCCGCCTTAAGCTCAAGCTCTCTCCACACATTGAGGAAGACATTGTGGTGAGTACAGAGAAGTCTCCGATATTTAAGGCTTGGTTGGATCGGTAGGAAGGGAGGCGTCAAGGTTTAAAGGGCTAAAGGTCTGAAGGTCTGAAGGTCTGGAGGTTTGGAGGTTTATTTGGAGGTTTGAAGGTTTAAAGGATTGGAGGTTTAAGGGTTTATAATTCGTATCACTTGCAATTAAGTTGTTTAGGTACATCCTCCTCGTTGATCGATAAGTTTTTTGCATAATGACTTATAGGCATCAGGCCTATTTTCATTCTACGACAGTCAACGTACTCTGGTTCTTCAATTTCATAAAAGATGGTCTTCTGAAGCTCTGCATCATACTGACCTTGTGTACCATAAATCTGTGGCAACTTCTTGGCTACCTTTTTCTTATCAACCATATACCCATATTTCCTTGACGAGAAATTTTCTTTGACAAAGGAGTCAAACTCTTCCAGTGACGCTAATTTGCTGTGTAGTATTGTTAGATAGATTCCATACATTCCATAGTGTCCAACTTTATCAACACTTGGGATGCCATATTCTGCGATTAGCGATCTGATTTTTATCAGGTTCAAGCGATTTATCTCGGTACCTGGAAGATTTCTTGCCTCTTCTAACAAGTGACCATATCCTTGATTATTTAACTTCTCAGTCGTTTCCTCATCTAGAATTATAGTTCCATCACTTTTAAACAAACCTTGGTCTTCAATAAAAATTATAGTGTATTGATCCGCTAAGTATTTATTGTATTGGTCTGCCTTATTCTGTGGACATACAGCATCAGGAATGAGTCTACCTACGATAGAGTCACTGGCAGCTAGGGCATACTTCATTTGAGGTGTTAAGCGATTAATTACTTTGTGTGCATTGATTGTATCGCCTTCTGCAGCAAAAGATATAACACAGGCTGCTAGTCCTTTTTGAATAGTATAATCTTCATTTTTAAATAATTCCTCACACAGTCCAAGGTTCATATTAAAAGAACCCGCTTTAACATTGGAAATAATGGTATACGTTAGATAATATTCTTCAAGATTTTCATATTTATCTGTTTGAGCGAACAGACCGATACAATTTGCTATTACTAAACACATAGAAATTACATATTTAGTCATTCACTTAATTTTTAAATTGAAAGAAACAAAAGTTACACATATCAAATAGAAATGCGAATGCACTATGCTAGTCTAACACGAACAATTCATCTGTTATCATAAAGTTGTTCAAATCAAATCAGTCTCCAAACAATAGAGGATAAACTGATCAATCCAATTACCCTAAGTTACACTAATATTTCGCAATACGACTAACCCTATTTCAACCACACTTCTACGGCTCCACCTTGGTGCACCTCCACATAAAATTTGACGCTTTCTCGGGCTTTGAGTTGGTGCTGTGTTTCTGCTTTGAGTAGTCCAGTACCTTTGCCGTGGATAATGGTGACGATCTTAGTTGTAGATATTTCTGCCGCATCGAGATATTGCTCTAAGGCTTCTAGTTGGACCGAGAGAATTCTTTCTGGTTGTGCATTGAGATAAGTGGGATCGAGTTTTTCTATGTGTAAGTCGATACTTGGAGGAAAATCATAAGGGTCATACTTGGAGGAAGTCACCGTTTCGTCCGTAAAGGAAAGTGTCTCTTCTTTGACTGGCTCGGTATAGACTTCGAGTTGCTGTGGTGTTACCAGAAGCGTCTTGCTGGCAGTTTTTAGCTTTACCCTGCCGTTGATAGTGCCATCATAACTACCTACCTCCCCTGTAGTGAGGTGGCGTAGCTTATCTCCTATCCATAAGTCCTTAGTCTCTATCATAATAAAAAAATCCTGCCGTCACCGACAGGACTTTCATTTTGGTTTATCAAGTTAATGATAAAAAATTACTCCCAAAAATCATAGAAGAACATTGGGAATCCAAAGCACTAAATACTTTAGGTAAAAAATTTTTAGAATAACATTAGCTGATAGTAGAACGACACAGCAATTGCAAATGCTGCCTGTTTGTACCTTATCGCATTACGCGTACAAAAGCATTGAGGAAGAGATTAGAATCTGAGTTCAACACCTTATCTAGGGACTTATCTGCAGCTGAGCTGATAGCACCAAGACTATTGATGACTCTTTTGAATTCTTTAGATTCTGGACCTTCTTCTTGAACTCCGCTTATATGCTTGATCATCACGAGCATAGGCGCTAATTCTTTCTGCTTTCTCTTTTTAAGTGTCTTTCTGAACACATTCCAGAAATCTTTTTCTGCAGTATAATAGTCTTTTCTTTCTCCAGGCTTAGATCTTCTATAGACAAGCTCCCAGTCAAGTAAAGCTCGGACATTCATATTGGCATTCCCTCTAGAGATCTGAAGTTCGTCCATAATGTCCTCGGTACTCAGCGGCTCAGGATGTATAAGCAATAAAGCATGTATATGACCCATTGTTCTGCATATCCCCCAGTTACATCCTAGTTCTCCCCAGGTAGATATAAAGTGATCCTTTGCTTTTGCGTATTCCATTGTTTAGCTGCTTGCAAGATTCAAATGCAATATCTAAACTAAAAGTTTAGGTTTTGAACTAAAAGTTCTCATAAATCCACCTAATACTTGATTAATAGACAATAATGACTTAGATATTTGGCTTATTTAGACCGATTCTATGTAGCCTTAGGCGCCTTATAGAAAGGAGCTCGGACTATCGTAGCAGGAAGAACCTTGGACCGAATCTTAATACCGATAGTTGTTCCTTTCTTAGACAAAGCTTTTGGCACATAACCCATTCCGATTGGGATATCCAGACTAGGAGACATTGTTCCTGAGGTCACAATACCTATAATGGTACCTGCTTCGTCAACAATCTCGTAGCCATTTCTAGGCACACGCCTGTCATCTACCTTAAAAGCTACCAGCTTGCGCTCAGTACCCTCATCTCTTTGTTTTATAAAAGTGTCTTTGCTATAAAAGTCATCCTCGGTTGCTGTTTTTGTTATCCAACCTAGCCCAGCCTCTATCGGAGAAGTATCATCAGTGATATCATTACCATAAAGACAAAAACCCATCTCTAACCTCAAGGTGTCTCTTGCCCCTAAGCCTATCGGCATAATACCCTCTTCTTGGCCTTCTTGCATCAACAACTCCCAGACACGTACAGCATCTTTATTATCAAGATAGATCTCAAAGCCGCCAGAACCTGTATAGCCTGTTGCCGAGACGATGACATTATCCTTACCAGCGACAGTGCCCACACCAAAATAATAATAAGGGATCTGGTCCACCTGGATATCCGTAATCTTAGCAAGCACTTTGGCCGCCAGTGGGCCTTGTAGCGCTAGCAGCGCCATACTATCCGATCTATCTTCGATACTTACACCTAGATCTGCATTGGCAGCTGTTATCCAGTCGAGGTCTTTTTGGATATTGGATGCATTGACCACAAGCATATACTCGTTATCATCAAGCTTATATACTAGCAGATCATCTATGATACCACCTTGTTTGTTAGGCAAGCAACTGTATTGTGCCTGGCCAACAGATAAGGTCTTTACATCATTGCTGGTCACTTTCTGTACGAGTGCTGTGGCGTTATCGCCCTTGACAAAAAACTGCCCCATATGCGAGACGTCAAAGAGCCCAACCTTAGAGCGGACATTGAGATGCTCTTCGTTGATTGTCGTGTAACTAACCGGCATATTATATCCAGCGAAGGGCATCATCCGTGCTCCTAATTGTATATGTAAAGCTGTAAGCGGCGTCTCTTTCATTTATTGATTGCTAAGAATTTTATATTAATGATATTATAAATCGGAAACGATAATGTCGAGTATCTCATCACCCATCTGCAATTGATGGACCACATCCATTCCTGATTCTACCTTTCCGAATATGGTGTACTTGCCATCGAGATGTGGCGTGGCACTGTGTGTGACAAACCACTGTGTAGATTCTGTATGTGGGCCAGCTGAGGCCATTCCTACATATCCTTCTCCATCATAAGAGATTGGCGAAAACTCTGAGCTAATGACGTAATCAGCTCCACCATAATTATCTCCTCTTGGGCTACCAGTCTGCGCTACAAAATTGGGCACTACACGATGAAATATCTTGCCGTCGAAATAGTTACTTTTAGACAACTCGATAAAATTGATGACAGAAATAGGTGCATCCTCAGTCAGGAGGTTGATCGTAAAGTTACCTCTAGTCGTCTTGACAATTGCTCTGATCTGCTTATTCATTTTGGCGATGACTGACCAGTCTACTGGTTTAGCTTTGGCAGCTTTGGTGAGTTCTGGTTGGGTGACGCCGCGGAGATGGGCGATGGCCCGCTCTACAGCATGTACACTTTCTAACTGTCCTGGTACTTGTAGATTCGCCTTGGCCTGCTGTAAGAATCCTGTACTATCTATCAATTCCTTGAAATCAGTATTGGGATCAGCAATAGCATTAGCGACGGCACCGACGATGCCTTCATCACCTTCTGCCATTTGTGCTTTAAAGTACTCTAGAATTTTTCTTCGATTGATTCTGGCAGTGCTCTGGTAGACTGCATAAAAGTCTTTGTGCGCCACCAATTGCGCCAAAGCTTCCATACCCGCAGTCTTCAGCACAGGGTCTTCAGACTTATCGATATAGTCCATTATGAACTTATAGTTTTCTGGATCATTGCCTAGCGCTTTGAGGTAAGCACCTTGAGCTTTAGGATTTTCCTCTTTGGACAAGGCCTGCGTAAGTTGCCAGCGGGTTGCATTTTTTGTTTTGGTATAGTAGTAAGGAAGCACTTTCAGTATAGCACTAAAAAGGTCTGTTCTGATTTGCCAAGGGATACTGTCAGCAGCTATATCTCTAAACGGTTTCACCCGATTAGGGTCAGCTTTCTGACCTACATAATTGGCTGCCGTCCTCGCGATATGCAGGTTATCCGATCTAAGCAACTCCAATATTTTGGGTTGGACAGAATCCAAGGTATAGTTGGTCAGCGTTCTTATAATATTGCAAGTCACTCGATAGTCTTGCTGCAAGTCTAGTTGATTGAGCAAGATCGTTTTTATCTCCGGGTCGTCAGTATGTTTAAGTCCAGAGGCGAGGGCCATCTTGACATCGACATCTTGCTCTAGGGTAAGTGCTTCTGCTAGCTGAAATTTAAGGACGCTTAGATCTAAGTCTTTGGCTCTAGAGAAGTAGTGTGCGGCATAGAGTCGGGCCATCGGAGGGAGTGATTTGTCCTTGATAACATCAAGTGCTCTTTGCGTTTGTTCAGGTGTGGTGATACCTCTGAGTGCAAACTGGTACAAGCTCTTCATCTGTCCTATAATTAATAGCGTATCTGTACTGCGGTAATTATTGGCCGTAGCTACATACTTGGCGACTGGAGAGGCAGCCACTTTGCCTATGGCTTCGAGGATGGCACCATTGGACTGATTATCGACAGACATTGTATCTTTTTGCCTAAAACCTCCTATCAAGGCCTTTTCCGCAGCTTCTAGACCAGACTGACCTAGCGCATAAGCTGCCATAGACCGTATTTTGAGGACAGGATCATTGAGTAAGGTCGCCAAAGTATCAAGAGCTTTAGTGTCTTTGTGGGAAGCAAAGGCCCTTGCAGCGAGATAACGTTGACTAGGATCCTTGGAAGAAAGTGCGACAAGTAAACTATCTGTTTGCTTTTGGTGTTGGAAACGGGTCAGTTGCTGAAATTCTGCCTTAGTCGGCTCTAAGACGACTTCCGTTAATATTTTCTTTGATTCAGGGACACAGCCTACGAGTAAAAGTGCAAGAAACATTAAGGATTTACGCATATAGTCTGAATCTAATAAGAAGTGTCAAGAACTCAAAAATATCTCAAATACCAAATAAAGCAGTAAATTAAGAAGCT
This sequence comes from uncultured Saprospiraceae bacterium, assembly GCA_937969415.1. Lineage (GTDB taxonomy): Bacteria > Bacteroidota > Bacteroidia > Chitinophagales > Saprospiraceae > RFSX01. The sequence goes on from CALBWK010000250.1 coordinate 11,896, forward strand.
AATAAATCACTAAGTCAAAAGTTATTAATGAAAAGATTTTACGTATTCGCCTTGGTTGTGGTTTTCTCACTCCAACTCAATGCACAAAGACTTGTTTCAGCAGTCCTATTGGACACCATAATACCGGCACAGGATATTCCTATTCCTGGACTTAACCCAAGTTTTGAAGTGGCCAACTGGAAATTACAATACTTGACACTCAATCCTGAAGGAGAAGAACATACTGCCTCTGGTCTAGTAAGTGTCCCTATTACCAACACTCCAGAAGTATTTCCACTGGCTTGTTTCCAACATGGCACCGTTGAGGGCAGAGAAAATGTACCATCAAATCTAGAAGGAGGGCACTTATTGGGTGGGGCTTTTGCGACAAATGGATACGTTGTCGCTGCACCTGACTACATCGGCCTAGGAGATTCGCCAGGCATCCATCCCTATGTCCACGCAGAATCAGAAGCTACTGCTTCAGTAGATATGCTCTTGGCGACGAAAGAGTTTATAGCGGATTTGGATAACGTCACGCTTAACGAACAACTGTTTATCTCTGGGTATTCACAAGGAGGCCATGCTGCAATGGCACTACAACAAGAAATAGAGACCAATCAGTCTGATCTCTTTACCGTTACTGCCTCTGCGCCTATGTCAGGCCCTTACAGTATCTCTGAGAGTATGGTTGATTTTACCCTAGGAGACCAGGAGTACATGACCGTAGATTATATAGCGTGGTTGACACTAGGATATGGTAGAGCCTACCCTACTTTGCTCGCTGATTTTCCAGTAGAAAACGTGTTCAGACCAGAATATATTGATGACATCAATGAATTTAGAGACGAAGTGATCACAAGAAGTATATTGAATCAAAGGATGGTTACCACGCTTCGTGACAATGGGGGTCTCGTCTTGCCAAGGAACACTCTACAAGACGATATTCTAGATGGCATTCTCAATGATCCGACGCATCCGTTATCAGAGGCACTAGCACTCAATGACACTTATAACTTTACGACGGAGACGCCGACAAACTTATACTACTGCCAAGGTGATGATCAGGTAACCTTTGAAAATGCTCTACTGGCAGAAGAAAGAATGACAGACAATGGATCCACTAATGTCCAAGCCATCAGACTAGATTCTGACATCATTCCTCTGAATCATGTCGGTTGTGTATTACCCGCTTCTTTGCGTGCTCTAGGGTTTTTTAATTCCCTAAAGGAAACAGAGTCGAGTGTTAACAATATACAGTTTAGCGAAAATGTAACGGTTACCCATTATGACCATCAACTGACTATCAATATGGACGAACCCAACCTAAGAACGGCCTATATGGACATCCATAGCGTTGCGGGACAGAGAGTCCACACACAACAAATAGCTCGTGGAGTGACCTATATGACGATGCCTGTGAGCACTTCAGGCCAATATTTTGTTACGATCTACACCAACGAGCAATTATTGAACGTTACACCTGTGATCAATCCTTAAAACCTAAAGTCAGGTATATAACATATTAGTGATATTCGTAATAAAACAAGCGATTATCTTAGCATATGCCTACTTTTGCACTGCCCGAAGCTCGTCTTCAGGCAGTGTTTTTTATTTAACATATACAAAGAGACCTCTCGGATATGAGTTTGAATTTCAGTAACGATCAGCAAGCAGTAGATGGACTAGCCAATGCCTATGGCCGACTTAAGTCAGAAATAGCTAAAGTCATTATAGGGCAAGACGACGTTGTACAGGCGGTATTGATTTCTCTATTTGCCAACGGTCACAGTCTCCTCGTAGGGGTGCCGGGACTAGCAAAGACGTTATTGGTATCGACTATATCAGAAGCTTTAGATCTCGAGTTTAAGAGAATCCAGTTTACGCCAGATTTGATGCCTTCAGATATCACTGGAGCAGAGATTCTAGATGAGAGCAGAAGTTTCAAATTCAACAAAGGACCACTCTTCTCTAATATCGTCCTTGCGGATGAGATCAACAGAACTCCACCCAAGACGCAAGCTGCCCTCCTCGAGGCGATGCAGGAGCGCTCAGTGACAATCGGTGGTGTAAGACATATCTTACCGAAGCCTTTCTTTGTACTAGCGACACAGAACCCTATCGAACAAGAAGGAACCTACCCACTACCGGAAGCGCAGCTGGATAGATTTATGTTTAATATCCCTCTAGATTACCCATCTTACCAAGAGGAAATTGCTGTCGTCAAGGCCACAACGACCTCTACCAAGACACAAGTCAATAATGTATTGACTGCAGAAGAGATTATCGGCTACCAAGAGCTGGTTAGAAAGATTCCTATTGCAGACAATGTCCTAGAATACGCCGTCAGTCTCGCTAGCAAAACGAGACCAAATACTGAAATGGCGACAGAGCAAGTCAACAACTATATCGGTTGGGGTGCAGGGCCTAGAGCCTCACAGTACCTCGTACTCGGTGCTAAGACCCACGCTGCCATCAATGGCAAGTATTCTCCAGATATCGAAGATGTCCAAGCCATCGCCAACTACGTCCTCAGACACAGAATCGTCAGAAACTATAAGGCAGAAGCCCAAGGTATCTCAGAAGAGGATGTGATTAAGGGGTTGTTTTAGGGCACCTTATAATTAAGCAAATACTAAAGTCAGACATCCAATTATGGTCTAAAGTAGAGACACTACTGACCATACCAGGAGTTGGGATTCAAACAGTGGCTACAGTCCTAGGTGAGACCCAAGGCTTCAAACTAATTAAAAACCAACGACAATTGGTGTCGTATGCTGGTTTAGATGTAGTCCAAAAGCAAAGTGGAACATCTGTCAATGGACGTTCCAAAATCAGCAAGAAAGGCAATAGTCAAATTAGGAAAAGTCTGTATATGCCCGCGATGTCAGCAGTAAAACATAATAAACCACTTACTGAGACCTATCATAGAATCAATAGTAGAAACTCAAATAAAAAAATTGGCCTAGTAGCGGTAGCAAGAAAAATGTTGGTTCTCATCTATTCAATGTGGAAATCTGGAAAACCCTTTGATGAAAATTACCACAAACAGAAGATATCCGGTTTTCATGAGGAAGTGGCACCTTCTTCGTCCCAACACGAAGTGTTGGCCTGAAATAAAAGTAGATGACACTTATGT
>CALBWK010000251.1 GCA_937969415.1 uncultured Saprospiraceae bacterium
CCAGTTTCAAATTGAGCTGAATTAGCAGTTGGTTCTGAACCATCCAAGGTATATCTAATAACTTCATTTGGCCCAGCACCAGAAATGACTACCTCAGTCCCTCTATCGACAAATCCGGATTCATATGAAAATTCTGGCTCACCATTAATTATCCCTTCATATGATATAGTATTATTTGGTTGTCGAGGTGTTGGTGACTTAAAGTACCTAAGCATTCCATCCGGCTCTGCAACTCCAATAGAAATATTTCTTCTAAGTTGGGTAGTAACTATTCTGTCTACGATATTACCATCCGAGTTGTACAACGTGAGATTTTCTCCTTCACTAGATAATTTGAAATTGGTATGTGTTGTTTGAGAATCTAAATTCAACTCTGATGGTGGAAGATCACCTATTAACTCCCGACTCTCAGTCTGTGCAGTTATGTAGGCTATGGCACTTAAATCAGAAGACGAAGAAGACAGATTATGCACCTGAATACAAAGCAAATTAGTTCCAGGAACAAGAAGTTCATCGTAGTTATTCAATTCATATCTAGAAGCTTGATTATTAGTGTACAACAAAGCCTCTCTATCGCTATCAGCTAAGGCGTCAAACTCCAATGAACTAAGATTTGACTTTACGAGCTCCTGGCCGTTTAGATATGCTGCAAAACCATCGTCATAATCGATATCAAAATAAAGTCTATCAATAATATCTATATCTGTAACTTCAAATTTGGCTCTCAGAAAAACTGAAGTCGTTCCAGTTGATAATATAGTTTCATCATCACCATCACCATATCCAAATCCTGATGGGCCAGTAGCCCAACCTTCTGTATTGAAATCTAATGATATCCAATCTTTATCTAGCGATTCCTGCGGGACTATATACTCAAAATCGTCTCCCTTCTTAACTAGAGAAGTAAAATAGGATACACCCGAATCTTTGCCGGAAGCCCATATAATTTGATACTGGTTTGGTTCTATAATTATGTCACCTAGAGTCCATTTGTCAGGCCTTTCATCGTTATCGGAAAGTGTCATACCATTGAGAGAAATGGTTTCTGTACCATAATTATAGAGTTCTATCCAGTCGGGGGTATCTCCTTCTTCATCATACACACTAGAATTACTTGCAACAACTTCATTTATCCTGATATCTTGTGCAAGGCACAAATTGGAAAATGATGCAAGAAATAGAGTAGTAATTTGAAGAAACTTGAAGTTGTATCTTGTCATAGTAGTAATAGATATCACATTTGGTCAGACTAATTAAAATTAATGATAATAAACCTATAAACTACTACAATAGATAAAAACCAAGGGTTGAATGACGACATTCACATTCAATCTCTTTTGATAAAGGTTTCAATTCTAGTCTTCAAGCTTTTGTCCCTTCATTGCCATACTGATATTATGATTCATAGCCTTCTCCGCAAGGGGTTCTGAGTATTCGTTTAGTACTGTAATCTTAGCGTAGATCACATCTTTGTCTGCTTCATCTAGCACAGATTTGAGTTCAGCTATCTGATTGGTCATCGTTGCTATTTCTTCAGCCGATAAGATCGCTTCATTCTGCTTGATAAATTTCTCTGCAGAAAAGAGCAAAGCGGATCCTTCATTTTTGGCATCTACAAGCGCCTTAGTTACCATATCGACCTTCGCATTTTTAATAGAGTCGATCAGCATTTTCCCCATCTCTTCTTCTGAGATGCCGTACTGTGATTTTATGGTGATCTCTGTTTGGGTCTGGGTTCTTTCTTCCTCTGCTTTTATCTTAATAATCCCATCAGCGTCTATAACAAAATGGACTTTTATCTTGGGAATACCAGCAGGCATAGGTGGTATTCCTTTGAGGATAAATTCTCCAAGTTTCCTGTTGTGTTCTACGAGATCTCGTTCTCCTTGATAGACCGCTACCTTAAGATTGGCCTGTCCATCTACTGAGGTAGTGTAAGATTTGGCCACTGAAGCAGGTACTTTGGAGTTTCGTGGTATAACCGTATCCATAAGTCCTCCTACAGTTTCTATACCTAATGAAAGAGGTGTCACATCTAAGAGCAAGAGGTCATTTTGATTACCAGCTAAGCTATCAGCTTGCAACGCGGCCCCCATTGCGACTACTTCATCTGGATCTATATCATTATAGATTTCTCCACTGAATAGATTCGATAACTTCTGCATAACTAGTGGAATACGTGTGCTCCCGCCTACAAGAATAACTTTATCGATATCCGCACTTTCTAGTTCGGCATCTCTGAGCGCTGATTTAGTTTTAGCTAAAGTCTGATCTATCAATGGGGATATCAATCCTTCAAAAGTCTCTCGAGTCAATGTGAAGTCCTCGCTTGTGTATTGCTCATTATAACTCAAATATTTCTTAGCCTGTTCTGCTTTGAGTCTAAATGACTGTGCCAAGGTCTTATCCTCGTCCATAGCTGAGACTGTCAGTCCGCGCTCCTCTAGCCAGTGCTTAATGATGAGCTCATCCACATCATCACCACCCAAGAAGGTATCTCCGTTGGTAGATAGTACATCATAGACACCATCTGAGAGCTGCAAAATGGATATATCGAAAGTACCACCACCTAAGTCATAGACAGCTATGGTTTCATCCTCACTTTTTGATTGTGCTCCATATGCGAGTGCAGCGGCAGTCGGCTCATTGATTATACGCAAGACTTCTAATCCGGCCAACTTGCCCGCATCACGAGTAGCTTGCCTCTGAGCATCATTAAAGTACGCAGGTACTGTAATTACGGCTTTGCTTGCAGTTACTTGTAACTCAGACTCTACGCGTTGCTTCAGATGCTTTAGTATCTCAGCAGACAACTCTATGGGACTGTAAAACTTATTACCTACCTGAACTTTGACCAGTTGATCCTCGACATCAATAATCTTATAGGACAATCGATTACTGTACATAGAAAGATCTTGATAGGCTTTACCGAGAAGCCTCTTCACACTATAGATGGTGGCCTCAGGATGCGTCATCAACTTGGCCTTTGCTGCTTCTCCTACTATCAGGTTTCCAGATTCTGAAAAGTGCAAAACAGAAGGTACTAGAGTCGACTGGCCAGAACGATCCTTTACCAGTAGTGGCTTGCCATCCTTGACGTAACTGACCAAGCTATTGGTTGTACCCAAGTCTATGCCGAGGATAATTTCCTTTGCAGCGACTTCCCCCGACTTCATGTTTATTGATATCTTAGCCATACACGTTTTTAACCAACAAGGTCCCCATTCATATGTTCAATAATAAGGCAGTAACCCTTTTCATCATTTTGGGTGGCTTCTTCATCGCCAATACCTTAGTAGCAGAATTTATCGGTGTAAAGATATTCTCTTTAGAAACAACCTTAGGGTTTGAGCCCTTTAAGCTCAGTCTTTTTGGTGAAAACAATCTAGGGTTTAACCTGACTGCTGGAGTATTATTATGGCCCGTCGTCTTTGTGATGACCGATATTATTAATGAATACTATGGCAAGAGAGGTATACAATTTCTTAGTTTTCTAGCTGTGGGCTTGATTATCTACGCTTTTGCAATGGTGTTTCTGGCTATCAACCTGAGTCCCAATGACTGGTGGGACAGTCTTAGTGGGGTAGATGAGGCCCAGCCCAGTAGATCCCTTACGAGTATGGATTTGGCATTTGAACGCATCTTTGGGCAAGGATTGTGGATAATTGCTGGATCTTTAGTTGCCTTCCTGATTGGGCAATTACTGGATGTAGCGGTATTCCATAGGATCAGAAAATGGACAGGAGAGGGGAAGGTGTGGTTGAGGGCAACTGGCTCCACTCTAGTGAGTCAGCTAATTGATAGCTTCGTAGTACTCTTTATTGCATTCTATATAGGAGCAGAGTGGAGTGCCGTAATGGTAGCGGCGATAGGAACGGTAAATTATTTCTACAAGTTTATTATGGCTATTATCTTAACTCCTGTTATATATTTGGCCCACA
>CALBWK010000252.1 GCA_937969415.1 uncultured Saprospiraceae bacterium
AGCCTTGAATTTTTTGTTTCGTTTTTGTTTCAAGACAAAAATGAAAGCCGTCGGCGAGACAAATGATTAAATGCTTGATAATCAGTTGGTAAGTAAGCTAACAGGAACAAAAACAGTGCATCCTAAATGGGCTATTCGATAATTTCAATTCTTAGCGATCCAGAATTTTGCGCTATCTAGATCTGTACCATAAGCATAATCCACGTGAAGTGTTACAGGAGTGCCTTGCTGAACGTATACTTCTTCCTCTAGTTGACATATAGTGGGCGGCATCAAACTATCTGTTCCTGTAAAGTTACAGCCCTCTGCTACTTGCACAAATGAATGCATATAAAGAGCATTGACTTGGCCTGACATATTGGGAAGAATGCTAATTTGTTTTTCGATACGCAAGGCTTCTTCTGTGTAGAGGTCTATCGTGTTGATTTCTGTCTGAAGTGAAAGTTGCTCAGGAAGATGTCTCGTAAAGTTGATGGGATAATGTTTGTGCTTGTCAAATTCTGCAAAGGCAAGTTGACCGACATTGACGATGCGCTCTGGAAGTAGTTTTCCGTCTGGCTTAAGGAATTGTCTGAGATGCTTGAAGATTTGCACTTGATATTCGTTGCCACAATAAATACTCATCAACTCGCCGACGATATAGTCTACTTTTTCTGGTAGTTCTAGTTTCATCGCATCACCAAAAAGTAATACAACTTTGTCCTCCCAGCCTTTTTCTTTTATTTTTTTCTCGATAAAGTCTCTGAGGTCCGGGTTATTCTCTATGAGGTAGGCTTTCTTGACCTTACCAAGAAAGTGTTGGGTGAGGGCCAATGTGCCTATGCCTGCTTCACAAACGACCTTATCGGTAAAGTCATATTTCTCAAAAGCCTTCTGAAAAGCACCTACACGAATAGCATCGGTTTCCATAATCTTATAATAGATAGGAGGAAAACCATAGTGCTCTTGACTAAAAGTCTGGGCCTCGAGTAGGCTATATTTTAAGTTTTTGTAGTTGTCTACAAGTTTGGAATGAAAGTCAAAAGACATAAAGTTCTATTTGCAGTAAAGGTAAGAAGATTAGAATCGGAGTCTCCAGAAAGGATTTTTGTTGCCTTCTATACTTTCAGCTATGTACTTTTCGATTTTAGTATCGAGTTCAGTTTTTGTGATTTTCTTGCCTTTCATTTTTTTAGGAATCGGTAGTTTTTCTATTGGAGCTTCTAGATTAACTTTTGTCGCTGTGATGACGGCATCACCATCATTGATGTCGATCTCTAGAATCATACCCGGCAATCCCCCGAAGCCTTCTGGCCCACCGGAGAATGTAATACCATCGGTAAACCAAGCGTGTATGGTCTGACCTTTGACAGGGTCAGTGGTTTCTGCTTTCATACAGAGGTAACCCTCTATTTCCTTGATTTCATTGAGGATTTTCCATTTCGTTCTTTTGAGCTCGTCTTCGACGAGAAAAGTGACTCCCATCTCTCCACGCAGATCTTTGATGGTTTTCTTAGAGTAATCTCTGATCAGTAATATCTCATTACGTCTCCATCCCCACTCATTAGCTGTTTGTTCTTCTGAGTAAGTGTAGACAGATTTATTATCCTTAAAAGTCAGCGTCAAATCGGTTCCTTTATTCTCGGATTTTCCCCAGGTGAGGGTGCTTCTATCGACCTCTTCTTGAGAGATATAGGGAAGCTTGGACATTATAGAAATCCAATTGGTCTTTCTGTTGTAGGTAATGCTCCCTTCTTCTACCTGTGCACTCAGACCATAACTGAGTAGCAGCAAAAATATAGTTAGTCTTTTCATTTTTATTTCTTATACCTCTATTATGACGATGGTCGTCAGTCTCAAAGGGTTAATATTTGCTTAAATTGACTATAAGTTACTACCACCAACCACTTTTCTTTACGCTAGATTTCATCCCTCTTATATTATAAGCGACACTCAACATCGCATATCTTGCTAGTGTTTCAGTTGTGGATTGTCTTACACTTATTCCGAAGGCAGATTGATTAAATCCTTGATTTTGATTCAGGGCATCATACAAAGAAAGTCGAACTTCTAGCTTATTTCCTTCCAAAAAGAACTTGTAGATCGAGCTATCCCAAATAGGAATTGTTCTCGTTAAGTCAAATCTATCATTAGTGTACTTCTCATAAGAGAAATTGGTATTGAAATAAAATCCAGCAAATAGCTTGCTATTGATTTCTATGGAAGCACCTATGTTTTTTGTCTTTTGATTTTGACTAGGTCGCAAGTCATACTCCGTATTAGATAGACCATAAGAACCCTCGAGGTAGACAGTAAAGTCATCTGAAGGCGTAATGTCCAATTTGACAGATGGAGAATGCGAAACAACTTGTGTAGCATTTAGCTCTCCATTGACTAGAGCATTTCTATCATTGACTTGTACGTAATAGTTGGCTCTAACTTTGAGTTTGTTCTTCTTGATCGGGAAGCTGAGGTTAGACCATAGGCTGGCACTCGTGCCACCTTCTATGTTAATCGGCTTATAAGTTGTGACAAGTTGTTGGTCGACAGATTCCTCTGTTGAAAATTGTGTGTCGTATTGTTGATAGGTTAGGTTGACATTGATTCTTGTATCGTGTAGTGGAAAGTTTTTACGCAATCCGACTCTATAGCTATCAGATACTTCCGGGACAAGCTCAGGATTTCCTTCTCTTATAAAGAGGGGATTTAAGTTGTCGACTATCGGTTGTAGATCATCTATCGATGGCTCATTGGCGTTTCTATTATAGCTGGCACTGAGATTTGTATTTCTGTTGATGCTATATCTTATGGATGCATTGGGAATATACTGTGAGAAACTCTTGTCGACTGTCCCTATTGACTGTCCAGAGAGGAAAGAAGAAAAATCACCTAACAAATCAAAATTCTGATAAGCGGCACCCATAGAAATATTGAGCCCTTTGTTAGAGTATCTCAAGACAGTACCGACTCTATTATAGATTATCGAGTTGTCATAGATTCTGCTCAGAAAATCATTGACTTCTTCATTGTTATCGACAAGATCAGTGATAACTCGCTCCCCATCCTCAGATGTATTTCTATGGTTCAAAAATGTTTGCCAGAAAAATTTCTTCCCTATTGGCTCGACATAGAGGGCATTGGCTTTGAATACGGATTTTGTAGCTAGGTCGTTATTGTCTTGATCTGTTATCAGTCTGTCAGTGAGCATCAGTTGATCATCAAAGAAGCTGATGTTAGATTTTTGCGTCCAGTCATCTTCTAACTCTGTGGTAAGATATGAGGCATTCAATCCCGCATTTCTGCCTTTTTTCTTAAACTTTTTTCTAAATACAGCTATACCATTGAGTAAGTGGCCACTAGTATTTTTTCTATTTTCAAAATTTGTGGAGCTGGTCAGATTTTCGTCACGTGATAAACTGACATTACCTGCGTCAATATTGTTTTCGTTGATAAAGGCGCCATTGAGATCTACCTTAATGGTATGTAACGAATCGATTTCTTTTTCAAAACTGAACTCTACACGATGACCTTGTGACTTGTCATCTCTACTGTCTGCACTCGCTTCATTTTGAGTAAAGCCTTGATAAAATTTATCTTCATCAGTCGTCGTGCTGGCAGAGAGATTCGATTGATTAAAGTAGTATACAGAACTGACTTTAGTCTTGTTGTGGTCATAATTTAAATTGATGCCTGTGTTGTAGTTTTCAGGGAAGCCTCTCTGTCCACCATTAAAGAATAGACTTTGTATACTTTGTTCTATACTATTACCTCTGCCACCCCCTCCAAAGCTGAAAAATCGTCCTCCGCCACCGCCAAATCCATAATCTGTGTCTTGACCAAAATTCCAAGATTGCGAACCCATAAAATCTTGATAATCATCCCACGATAAGCCATTTCGACCAGTGTTGTTGCCTACACCGACAAGACTAAATTGTATTTTATCATTGAACTTGTTGTAGTTGCCTTTTAGTTCTTTTCTGCTGACGTCACCGATACCGGCTACTACTTTACCAAAGCCTCCTCGCTTAAAGTCTTCTTTGAGTTCTAGATTCATTGTCTTGGTCTCTGACTCTCCGACAGAGCCTGTTATTTCTTCTTCTTCAGATTTCGAGTCAAAGACTTGGACCTTGGATATCCCCTCAGCTGGGAGATTCTTGGTCGCTGCCTTAGGGTCAGAACCGAAAAACGATTTTCCATCTACCGTCACTTCATCGACAGATTTACCATCAGCATTGATAGAGCCATCGGACTCTATGTCAATACCGGGTAGTCTTCGGAGCAGGTCTTCTACTGTACTCCCTTCTGGGACTTTAAAGGTAGAGGCGTCATATTCTATAGTGTCGCCTCGCATTTTCATAGGTGCTTTGGCCGCTTTGATAACGACCTCCATCAGCTCAGAGGCGATTTCTGCCATCTTCACAGTGCCGAGGTTGACTTTTTTTTCTTGCCCCGCATTGACAGGAATAGTGAGTGGGAGATATCCCACATAGGTGGCTTTGACTATATGATTGCCTCGAGGTACATCCTTGAATCTGAAAGATCCATCCATCTCTGTACGGGTAAAATCTACCATTGTAGAATCCGACTTTTCGAGTAAGAGGACCGTAGCGAAGATCAAGGAATTGCCAAGTGTATCCTCTACAACTCCGTCTATCTGATAGGTCGGTGATTGTGCAGAGGACTGCTGTGTCAGCAATAATCCTAGACAAAGGACAAGAATGTATCTAAAAGCTAGCATAATGGTATGTTGTGAATCCAATGTTACGAAACTATTCGTAGAAACTATTTTCTTTAATGAAACTATAACAATACTTCAGAGGCTCAATATAGTATAGACCAAGCCCCCTAGATGGTAGATTAAAGACCTATTCCACTGAATATTGTCATCCAGAAAGAGCTATTCTGGAGTAATTCAGTTAGGGCTTACCCGTTCTTAATATACTTATTGGGGAGGTGCTCCCAGCTGTTGCACTTGTCTTCGAGCGCTTTCTCAAAGGTCTTATACACCTCTTTGATGGTATATAAATCCTGATCAAAATGCTTGCGTAGTGTAGTGGTGAGCGCTTGTTTGAGTTCACTTTCTAGTTCGTCAATGAAGCCAGTGATTTTGATTTTTGCCATAGCTATAAAGGTAAGATTAATAAGGGAGTGGGCTTAATATAGACTGCAATGTGGGTGGTGTTGTTTGATGATAATGGTTGTCACTATTCAGACCTCTTTATAAATTTTACTATTATGTGATTTCAATAGATAAGAAAGAATCTACTAGAAAGATGGCTGTAACAAAGAAGTGGTGGAAAGAGGAGGTGATCTATCAGATCTATCCTCGAAGTTTTCAAGATAGTACCGGTGACGGTATAGGCGATATTAAGGGGATCATCTCTCGTCTTGATCATCTCAAAGACTTAGGGATAGATATTATCTGGATCTGTCCTATATATATGTCGCCAAATGATGATAATGGTTATGACATCAGTGATTATTATCAAATCCATCCAGAGTTTGGCACGATGGCCGATTTTGATCAATTACTAGATGAAGTGCATAGCCGAGGTATGCGGTTAATTATGGATTTAGTCCTCAATCACAGTTCTGATGAGCACCAGTGGTTTGAGAAATCTAGAGCCTCTAAAGACAGTCCTTACCGAGATTACTACTTCTGGAAACCAGGAAAAAACGGTGGCCCACCCAATAATTTCAATTCTATATTTGGAGGGAGTGCTTGGGAGTATGACGAGATTACTGAAGAGTATTACCTACACCTCTTTACTAAAAAACAACCAGATCTCAACTGGGAGTCAGAAAGTTTAAGGAGTGAGATATATGAAATCATCAGGTATTGGCTAGATAAAGGTATTGATGGATTCCGAATGGATGTCATTCCTTGTATCTCTAAGCGGTTAGAGTTTGCAGATACTGAGCTTGATGATTTTAATAGAGTGATAGAGGAGGTATATGCCAATGGGCCTCGTGTACATGAATTTATCAATGGGATGTATGAGCAAGTGATCAAAGATTATGATGTTATGACTGTGGGAGAAGGCCCCGGAATCAAGCCACCTAACTGCTTACTGTACATCGGAGAAGATAGAAATGAATTAGATTTTATCTTCCACCTAGAGCATATGTTTTTAGGTCACGGACCGTTAGGGAAATTCGATCCGATTCCTTTTAGTTGGAGAGATATTAAGGATATCTTTCAGAAGTGGGACGATGCGATAGGTGATTCTGGCTGGATCAGTATCTTCCTTGATAATCACGATTTTCCTAGAATGGTATCGAGATTTGGTAATGACAAGGAATATAGAGTAGAAAGTGCTCAGCTACTAGCCCTGCTTATATTGACCTTGCGCGGGACGCCTTGTATTTATCAAGGTTCCGAAATAGGTATGACCAATGTTCATTTTGATAAAATAGAAGACTATAGAGATATTGAGGTATTCAATGTCCAGAAAGAATATCTAGAAAGAGGGATGTCCCCTGAAGAATTTTTGAGCCTTGTGCATGATAATGGTCGGGATAATGTCAGAACGCCGATGCAGTGGGATGATTCTATCCATGGGGGCTTTACAACAGGTACACCTTGGATAAATGTCAATCCTAACTATTCTGCTATCAATGTGGCTCAAGAAAGGGAAGGGTCTAATTCTATATTCAGCTTTTATCAACAAGTGTTACAGTATAGAAAGCAACACAAGACGCTTGTTTATGGGACTTATCAAGAAATACCTACAATCTCAGACGATCTTTATGTGTATCAGCGGGTTGGAGAAGAAACCCTAATGATTGTACTGAATCACAGCAATACCCAGCAAAAACTAGAATTGGATCTAGCGGATATGCATCTAGAGCTTCAGAATATTGATAATCAGAACGTAGCGGTCTTTCAGCCTTGGGAAGCTCGACTGTACCGAAAGCTGAACAAATCATCTTAGTGTCATTATGACACATTGAGAGTTTTGTTATTTTAGAGCATCTATGACAACTGCTGCTGCTCAAAATATCAATACATGGATGACCCATCTCAGTTCTGAGAGCCAATTCCATATCTCAGTAGATTGTGCCATCTTCGGATACAATGGAGAGACCCTGCAAGTCTTGTTGATGGAGTGTGATTTTCCGGCATACAAAGGGAAGTGGTCCCTCGTGGGAGACCTGCTCAAGCAAAACGAAACGATAAACAATGCTGCCAACCGTATTCTATATGAGAATACCCAAATGGACAATGTATACTTGGAGCAAGTGGAATCATTTAGTGGCATCGATAGACATCCTCTAGGTAGGGTAGTTACGCTAGCCTATTACTCCTTGATTAATACAAGTGATTATGAGGTCGTATCTCCCACTCATATTAGACTAGAATGGCAAGATCTTGAGGAGATAACAGAACTCGCATTTGATCATAAACTTATCCTTAGTAGATGCCATATTATGCTCAAAAAGCAGATGCGCTTGAGTCCAATAGCTTTTGATCTACTCCCTGAAAAATTTTCACTTAATCAGTTGCAAAAATTATATGAGGTCGTCTTAGGAGTAGAGATAGATAAAAGAAACTTCCGAAGAAAACTTAAAAATCAAGGCCTCTTGATCGATGTAGATGAGATACAGTGTGATGTTTCTCATAGACCTGCCAAGTTGTACCGATTTGATTATTCTAAATATAAGTCCATCAACAATGGCAACAAGTTAAGTTTCATGATATGAGGACAAGAGTGATTCAATTATATATTTTTCTGGGTCTAGCTTTAGCTAGTCTATCTTTTTCTTCTTGTAAAGATGTTACAGTCCCACAAGCGAAGACTGATCAAATGGAAGATGTAGTCTCCAAAGATCCAAGAGCATTGCCAGAGTGGGCTAAGAATGCGACAATTTATGAAGTCAATGTAAGACAGTATACACCAGAAGGTACGTTCAATGCCTTCGTAGAGCATCTGCCTCGACTCAAAAAATTAGGGGTGGATATTCTATGGTTTATGCCTATACATCCGATTAGTGTAGAAAAGCGAAAAGGTACTTTGGGCTCATATTATGCTATCTCAGACTACAGAGCTATCAATCCCGAGTTTGGTACGATGGAGGATTTTGACCGGATGGTACAGCGCATACACGAATTAGGTATGCATCTCATTCTTGACTGGGTACCCAACCATACTGGATGGGATCATCAATGGATTAAGGATCATCCTGACTGGTATACACAAAATGACAAAGGAGAAATTATTGATCCGACTGACCCGAATACTGGTGAGTCCTGGGGCTGGACAGATGTTGCAGATCTCAACTATGATAACAAGGCGATGCGTGAAGCTATGATAGCCGAAAAACTTTTTTGGCTCAATGAGCATCAAGTAGATGGGTTTCGTGATGATGTAGCACATAGCGTTCCAGATACTTTTTGGGATGAAGTGGCAGAGGCCGTATTTGCTATAGATAAAGACATATTCATGTTGGCGGAAGCAGAAGTGCCTGCTCATAGAAATTCTGAAAATTTTCATATGAGTTACGGATGGACCGTTCATCACTTGCTGAACGAAATTGCTAAAGGAGAAAAGACTGCTAGTGCATTGGATAAGTGGTTTACAGAAGATAAGGAGAAATTTAGTAAAGGGATGGCGATGCACTTTACATCTAATCACGACGAAAATACTTGGGCAGGAACTGTCTTTGAGAGAATGGGAGAAGCGCATCAAACACTTGCTGCACTAACTTTTGTTATGGATGGTATGCCGCTAATCTATGGTGGCCAAGAAGAGCCACTTAAGAAACGATTGGAGTTCTTTGAGAAAGATGATATTGGTTTTAAGGAATATGCTTACACGAATTTTTATCAGAAGCTCAACGGTCTTAAGAAAAGAAATCAGGCTGTATGGAATGGGAGCCACGGTGGAAATTTGGAAAAACTTATGGAGGATGAAAACATATTCGCCTTTATAAGACAAAAAAATGGCAATACGGCTACTGGTATATTTAATCTATCAGATCAGCCGCAACAAATGACTTTGCCATCAGAAATAAGTGGACTAGATGTAATGGCTGGAGAAAAGATAAACTTAGCCTCTGGATCTGAACTGACCCTGGAGCCGTGGCAGTATTATATTATTTCATCCAACTAAATTCTAGATACAATCTCAAAATTCCTTAAAAAATTCCTATGCAGCCATCGAAAAAACTCAGTTTTCTAAATATATGGAATATGAGTTTTGGATTTTTAGGAATCCAGTTTGCTTTTGCTTTACAAGGGGGTTCTATGTCGCGAATATTCCAGACGCTAGGGGCTGAAAAGGATGCGATTCCGATGTTGTGGATCTTTGCACCGTTAGCAGGCCTAATTGTACAACCCATTATAGGATATCTAAGTGATCGTACTTGGCACCCCACTTGGGGCAGAAGAAAACCTTATTTCTTTATTGGTGCAGTGTTGGCTTCCGTTGCTTTGATATTTATGCCGCACTCTTCTGTGTTGTGGATGGCAGTAGGGGGCTTATTAATCTTGGACGCCTCTATCAATATCAGTATGGAGCCCTTTAGAGCCTTGGTTGCTGATCTCCTTCCTGAGTCACAGAGATCATATGGTTTTGTGGTTCAGACTTTGATCATAGGTATAGGAACTTGGGTGGCTAGTCAGTTGCCTAAAGTAATGACAGCCTTGGGATACAGTAATGAAGCGGCAGCACAAGTTGTTCCAGATAACGTGAAGATGTCCTTTCTTATTGGTGGAGTAGTCTATATGGTTTCTATCTTGTATACCATATTCACGACTAAGGAATACCCGCCAGAAAACTTAGAAGCCTTCCGCAAAGAGAAAGCAGAGACTTCTGGTTTTATGAATGCAATAAAGGAGATACTAGAAAGTATTCGGACAATGCCGAGCACTATGAAAAAGCTTGGTGTAGTGCAGTTTTTTAGTTGGTTTGCTTTCTTTACGATGTGGAGTATGGCAACTCCCGCTTTAACAGAGCACGTATTCAGCGCTCCCAAGCCAGATGCTGCCGCTATGTCAGCCAGTGCTTATGCCATAGCAGATTTGGCTTATAATAATGCTGCTGATCAGGTCAGTTCTGCTATGGGTGTTTATGGCTTGACCTCAATGTTGTTTGCTTTGATTCTGACTTTTGTAACGCGTCAATACAACATCAACAGAAAGTGGGTGCACTTAGGCAGTCTAGTTCTAGGTGGTCTTGGATTTATAATGATGCTAAAGACTAGTGATGCAGCTATATTGAATGTTTGCTTTGCACTAATAGGCATTTCGTGGGGCAGTATCTTGTCTATGCCCTACGCAATGTTGTCTAGTACAATTAATCCTAAAAAGATGGGAATGTATATGGGCTTGTTCAATATGTTTATCGTCATACCGCAGATAGTCGCAGCTCTTGGAGGAATTAATTTTGCCTACAAAACTTTCTTTGGAGATGCAATTATCAATACGATGTTGCTATCAGGTGCTTGTCTGATAATATCTGGATTGTGTAATCTTCTGATTACAGCACCCGAAGCGATCAAATATCAAAAAGCATAAAAATAAATTCAGATAAGCGTAGCGAGATGAAAAATGAGAACTGGTCCATATGTTCTGTTACACTATTAATAATTCTCTTTTGTGGTTGTAGTAAATCTGTTTTCCCCACTGAAACAAAGCAGCCTATTGTTGAGCAAGTTTCTTATCAGGCAGGTACGGACTTGCTTGGATTAGGCACACCTATTCAGTTGTACAAAGGGGCCAACGTCATCGACCTCAAAGATTATTTTATAGAAGCTAATCTTGATTCATTAGTTTCTGATGCGGGCCTTCCATTTGTTTTAGATAAAGTGAGTAAGACTATTGAAATAAGTGTAGATTTTATTGATGCACCCTTGACGAATCTGAGTTTATATTCTGGATATAATCAATATGATCTTCTCGTCAAGAGTCCTTCCAAAAGGGAAGTGATGCTTAAGTTGGTTGATGAAGGTTATAAGCAGGTTCAGATCAAAGGAGAAATGAATGCTTGGAATCCTGCTGCGACTGAGGTGCGATTGCAAAATGGTGAGTGGGTGATCAAGTTGGAATTAGATGCAGGGGATTATCAGTACAAGTATATCGTCGATGGCCAAGATATTAATGACCCACATAATTCGGTAACCGTCAGCAATGGTAGTGGAGGCACTAACTCTTTATTGAGGTTGGCCAAGTCAAAGAAAGAGAACTTACCGTGGTTGTCAACCCGACAGTTTTCAGACACTAGTCTAAATCTTGGTTATACAAATCGGCCAACGCAGGTTTTTGCCTACTGGCAAAATCTAAGATTAGATTCTAGGATACTAGAAGATAAAATAGTGCTAGATATACCCAAAGAAGCAAACAATCTCGAGCGCTCATTTATAAGAGTATGGGCTTACAATCAGAGTGGCGTCTCCAATGATTTGCTCATACCTTTGCAAATGGGCAAGGTTGTTACTGATGCCAATGATCTTAGTCGGTCGGACAAAGAAGCGCAGATTATGTACTTCACTCTGGTAGACAGATTTAGTAATGGAGATAAAGACAATGATGATCCCATTCAAGATGATCGACTCAAGCCCTTGACCAATTACGAAGGAGGTGATATAAAAGGCATTACCCAAAAAATTAAGTCAGGTTACTTTAAGGATTTAAATATTAATAGCCTCTGGTTATCTCCTATTACTCAGAATCCACTCAAGGCATATCAAGAATATATAGAGCCACAATATTTTTATTCAGGTTATCATGGCTATTGGCCGATCTCTTCCAGTCAGGTGGATCACAGATTCGGAAATGATAAAGACCTACAAGAACTTGTAGATGTAGCACATACACATGGAATCAACATTCTTCTAGATTATGTTACAAACCACGTGCACGAGGAGCACCCTATCTATAAACAACATCCAGAGTGGGCAACCGATCTCGTACTGCCAGATGGCACCAAAAATTTACGGATTTGGGATGCACAACGTCTAACGACTTGGTTTGATACTTTTATGCCTAGTTTGGATTTGTCGAATCCAGAAGTGATAGACATACAAGTAGATTCTACAATTTATTGGTTGAAGAAATTTGGACTAGATGGCTATCGACACGATGCGACTAAGCACATCCCTCTCGCTTTTTGGAAGGCGTTGACACGACAACTCAAAGAAGAGATAATGGTTACAGAAGGTCGAACTATCTACCAGATAGGAGAGACTTACGGAAGTCGAGATCTTATAAGAAGTTATATCAATAGTGGTATGCTGGATGCACAATTTGACTTCAACTTATATTTTGATTCCAGAGAAGTCTTTGCTAAAAGTGAAGTACCATTTAGCAAATTGGTCAACTCCTTGGAGGAGACTTTTGCTTACTACGGATATCACTCGAGTATGGGTTATATTTCGGGCAATCACGACCAAGCTAGATTCATTTCGTTAGCCAGTGGAGATGTTTCATTTAGTGAAGATCATAAGATGGCGGGCTTTAATAGAGATATCGAAGTGTCAGATGCTATTGGGTATGATAAGCTCGAGATGCTGATGGCTTTTATAATGACCATACCTGGTGTGCCTGTTATTTATTATGGAGACGAAATAGGGATGCCTGGTGCAGGTGATCCTGACAGTAGGCGGATGATGAGATTTGCACAGCTCAGCGAGAGAGAAAAACAAACAAAGAAGGTGGTCCAGAAACTAACCCAATTGCGAAAGACTCATCTTGCCTTAACCTATGGTGATTCTGAGGTTATAGACTTTGATCATACGACACTCGTGCTGAAGAGACAGTACTTTAATCAGGAGGCACTCCTTGTTATGAATAAAAGTGATAAGTCACAGTTGGTTTCTATAGGTAGTGATGATCAATGGACATCTCAATTCAATAACCAACTCACCAATAAAGGTGGCGAAATCTACATAGAATTGAGTCCTTGGTCATTCGATGTACTGACCAAATAGAGCACCCTTGATCTAATTTTCTTAAAGAGTGGGCGAAAAGCTAAATGAGACATTTTCCCTTAACTAAACTCAAATGGTTCATAGCAAAATTGAATTTTTTGTTATTTTTAGACTACTTAGTGTCAGATTGACACATTATTAATTTACATCTTTATAAACTAGATATAAAAACAGTTATGAAAAGTATGAATTTATTAAAATGGGGGGTTCTTGTCGTAATGAGTGCCCTTCTTATGGTGTCTTGCGGTGAGGACGATGATCCGGTAATCAACCCTGGTAGTGGAGGTGACGGTGAAATAAACGTTCAAGATGGTCTATTTATGACAATCGCTGGAGAGGACCCATCTTCTACAGCAGTTATGGTAGCTGAAGTTGTGGAGGCTAATGACTTTCAGACACAAGACAGAGCCGGTTTTGTTGCAGGTTATATGTGGCTAGAAGCTGGAAGTTATCAGATTGTGCAGATTGCGGACAAGGAGATTATAGCGACTGTAGGTGGTGCTGCAGAAACAATCAATGATGGTGCTAGTTCAGATTGCGGTCATAGTGCAATCAGCAGAGTAGCTACTGAAGTTGATGGTAGTGCATTTACTGTAGCTGCATCGGGCTTATACAAAGTCACTCATGATCAGACAACTGGGGAGTTAGTGATGTATAACATTCAAGATGCAAGTATCATAGGTAGTGCAACTCCTGGCGGCTGGTCTGCGGATACGCCATTGACAGGATCAGTAGATGCTGACGGAGGTTCATGGACAGCTGAGGGTGTGATATTGAGAAGCGGTGAGTGGAAAGCAAGATTTAATTGTAACTGGGGTATCAATAGAAGAATAGATCCTAATGGATCATTGAATGATGCGAGCAATGGTTATCAGTTATTCACCAACTTTGGAGGAACACCGGACAACCTTCTTCCTGGTGGGTCTAACTTTCCGCAGTCAGAAGATGGAGAGTATACGGTAACGATGCAGTGGACACCTCGTGATGGTTTTTTTATGGAACTAGAAAGAACAGGTGATGCACCGACGATAACATTTAACCCTAATGATTTCCAGATGGCAGTTATCGGAGATGCAACAGCTGGTGGCTGGGATTCAGATAGAAACTTGTTTCACAAAGAAGAAGGTGGTGTACACAGCTGGTTTGGAGTAGTGACATTTGCAGATGCAGGAGAATGGAAGTTTAGAGCTAATGACGCGTGGGATGTTAATTATGGTGGAGACCTTGGAGGACTCACTAATGGAGGAGATAATATCCCAACTCCGGGAGCAGGTGCTAGGTATATCGTGCTTTCTACAGCTGACGAAGGAGATACTTGGACAGCAACAATGGCAGATGTAGGATGGGGAATTATCGGAGATGCAACGCCAGGTGGCTGGGATACGGATACGGATCTAGAAGCTCAAGGCTTTGATGCTGGAGTGACTACTTACTCTGTTAATGTAGACTTAGGAGATGGTGAAGTTAAGTTTAGAGCGGGAGATGATTGGGCACATAATATTGGTGGAGATGTTACATTTCTTACAATAGATGGTGACAATATTGCTGTGACTGCTGGCAACTATAATGTTACGTTGTCCTACAATGGAGAGGTTTACTCTGCGACTATACAATAAGAATAAGTTCTAAGTGTGGGTTGGCTTTTCAGTGAGAGGCCAACCCATTTTTTTTATTTCAGTAATGAGAAGTGTTTAGTTATGAAGCCTATTGATTTTAGTATAAAGTCGATTTTTAATGCAGCCATATTTTTGGCTTTTTTTATCCCCAATAATGACTTGTCGGCTCAAGTTTCGGGTACTGTGGTAGATGCCGAAGGTGAACCATTAATTGGTGTAAACATTCTTGTGCCATCAACTAATGAAGGTACAATTACTGATTTTGATGGAGAATTTTCTGTCAATGCCGAAGATGGTGATCAGATTGAGTTTTCCTATATAGGATACGAGACCGTTACTCTCAATGCAACAGCTGGGGCAAAAATGAATATTGTACTAGGCGAAGAGTCGGCTTTGTTAGATGAAATTGTAGTTGTCGGTTATGGAGCAGTAGATAAGGATGACCTGACAGGTGTTGTAACTAAAATAGACGAAAAAGATTTTATTCAAGGCTCTATTACCTCACCTGAAAAATTACTGAACGGAAAAGTAGCTGGTCTGCAAATCAGTAGTAATGGAGAGCCAGGTGGAGGATCTAGAATACGACTAAGAGGTTCTACCTCACTGACTGCAGAGTCGTCACCCCTTATAGTGGTAGATGGTGTTCCGTTAGATAGCAGATCGTTTTCTAGTTCGCGTAATCCGCTCAACTTCATCAACTCTGTTGATGTCGAAAGTATGACTGT
>CALBWK010000253.1 GCA_937969415.1 uncultured Saprospiraceae bacterium
CCCAATTTTAGTGACATCGAGACCGTACTTCGTGTTTGCCATGACCCTTCCATAGGAGGAGCTTTTCTCGATAGTAGCCAACTACCAAGAGTTCTCAGACTACCTACAAGTAGTTTACCTTTTAGTATAGAGCTTATGGCTGCTACTACTGACACTCCGATATGTAGTGGGACAATTTTATTTGCTGGTCCATTTACGATTTCAGATGGTGTCGGTAATAGTGCATTTACTGCAGACATACCAGCTTTTAGTTGTGACACATTAGTCTTGCCAGAGATAAGTCCAGCAATTCCAGGTGTACAATACTATACAGAATCTGGAGGATCAGGTACCACTTTTATTGTAGGAGACACCTTAACCATTACTGATACACAACTAGCTAGCGGTGATATATTAGACACCTTATACATTTTTGATCCAGCTGGCAATTGTGGCGAAGCGCTTATCCCTTTTACCTTGGGCCTTTCTCCTCAAATTAATACACCACCAGATCTGACTCTATGTGAAACGTATTTTCTAGAAAACTTTTCTGGAAGTTTCATTACCCCGTTGGCACAATATGCCAACTCAGTAGATTTTATTCCATCGAGTGTACTATCTGTAGGTGACAGTATTACAACCTCGACGACCATCTACATTCGTGATATCAATCTAGATCCAAATTCTGGAACAACCTGCGAATTTTTGGATTCATTCAACATAGAAATATTACCGACTCCCAATACAGGATTGGGGCAAACCATACTCGTATGCTCTGGAGAACCGACAATCATTCCGAGCTTATTCGATCTACTCACTGACAACCCTGACCCTGGTGGCACCTGGGAAGGACCTATGCTCCCCGGCATAGATTTCAATAATCCTATCAACATCGACCTCACTGATTTGGCTCCGGGCTCAAGTTTTACTTTTAGTTACGGCTTTGATATACCCGGTTGTGGTGTTGTCAGTACAGACTTGATATTTGAAGCGACGGGAAGGCCTTTTGCGGGCACACCTACAGCGGTGTCTCTTTGTGCGGCTGATGATATTAATTTTTTGGAATTACTAGGCAATCCTGATCCGGGAGGATGGAACCAGTTCTTTGGGCCTCCTGTAAATGTAGGTGATGGCAGTGCTGTAGATATGACATCTCTGCCTGAAGGTCGTTATGAGTTTTTACATTCTGTGCTATGGTTTGGTTGTCCGACACAGAGTGCACTCCTAGAAATAGATTTAACTACAGGTGTGCATGCAGGCAGAGATAGTACAGCGCTAGTATGCTGGATGGAAACCGTTGACCTCAACACATATCTCTCCTCTGACGCTGACCCCAATGGTACATTTTTATTAGATGGTTTTTTTCCTATAGTAGATGGCATTTGGAATACCTCAGCCGTTCTTTTAGATCCAGCAGAGTCTAGCAGGATTATAGAGGTTGAGTATATAATAGATGGTAGTGCCGTCAATTGTCCTAATGATACAGCATTTATAGAAGTGCGGTTATTGCAGAATCCTTTTGCAGGTATCCCTATGAGCAATCCCATCCAAGTATGCGAAGACGAACTCATCAACCTGAATGAATTGTTGACGGGCGAGGACTCTTTTGGGGATTATTTTTCAGCAACAGACCTCAGCACACCGATTGATTCTAATTGGGTAGCCACATCAGGCAATACGGAGATTCTCTACATCTTACCCGGCACAGGAACTTGCCTAGCTGACACAGCTTCATTAAATTTCTCTAGTGTACCTGCCGTTACAGTAGACTTTCAGCTAGATCGTACGGCGATCTGCGATAACGAATGTGTTACAGGCACAGTGAGTAGAAGCAGGCCTGTAGATGTTGCTGTAAGAATTCTTGATGATGATGGAAACCTTATGGATTTTATTATTAATCAATTTGACTTAGATAATATTGTTTTTTGCCCTGGAGGGACTTTTGGAGCATCTACACTAGATACTATTTTTTTAGGAACAGCAACGAGTTTTGACTTTACAGTAGAAGACATTAACGATGTTCAATTTAATTGTAGCACAGCCATCAACTTAAGTACTTTGACTACACTTACTCTAAGTAACTCTTTCGAAGAAACCTTCACAGGAACTGTGTGTGAGGGCGGCAGTACGACAATCGACGGCGTAGACTATACTGCATCTGTAGATCTAAATCTACAATCGGTAAATGGTTGTGATTCTATCATACATATCATCATAGACACCTTACCACAAGTACAAGGGACGATTACAGGATCATTCTGTAATGATGCCGGGCCACAGATCATTCTCGGACAGACTTTTGATCGAGACACTTCACAACTCATCACTTTTGTAGGACAAGCTACCAATGGTTGTGACTCTATAGCGATGGTTGACTTAAGCTTTTCTGATGTAGCAAGAGGCATCTTAGACACAATGATTTGCGAAGGCAACAGTATCAACATAGATGGAGAGATCTTGGTTATGGAAGGCACCACAGAAATTGATTTCTCGGGAAGTAGTGCAGCTGGTTGTGATAGCCTCACCGCAGTCACACTGAGCTACCGTCCACAAGTTAGAGGGAGCCTAGATACCACTATCTGTTCTGGTGATAACTTTACTAAAGGCTTTGACATTTTTAATGAAAATAATTTGATGGCCACTTCTTTGCTTCAAGGAGCTTCGCAGTTTGGATGTGATAGCTTTTTAGATGTTCGAGTAACAATAGTTCCAGTCACTACCGAAGACATTAGAGAACAGATATGTGGCGGTGAAGAAATTATTATCAATGGAACAATCTACGATACAGATAGAACCAGTGGTACAGAAGTGTTACAGAATGTGGATGGGTGTGATAGTCTTAGACTAGACATAGAACTAGATGTATTGACGACCTCAGCCCTCGTTAATAATCTACAAATTTGCTCTGGAGAAGTGACGGGCACTTTTGATATAGAATCTGTTGATGGTATAAATTTCCCGATTGACGTACTTATCGATGGTACTCCTATCGCATCCATAAATAGTCTACCTGCGCTGGGCCTCAATGCGCCCGCTGGCACCAGTCTATTACAATTGGTTGGTCCAGATTGCATCTTTGAATCAGTACTAAATCTAGTTGTTGATAATGACAACACCAATATTAATGTCGTTGCTTCAAGTTCTGAGGTCAATACTTTTGTACTTTCCATCCAAAGTGCATCTACACCTGTAAATGTTGTTTGGACTTCTGATTTTGAAGTCGACTGCACAACTAGCAATTGTGATCAGGCAACAATTACGATAAATGCAGATACAGAACTCTCCGTATCAGTCTTACTTGATAACGGCTGCACGGTTACTGACAATAGTCTGTTGACAGCAATAGAGATAGTGCGGGATAGCTCCTTCATTATATATAACGCCAATATCTTTGATGTTTCTAGTCAAGACAATGCGGTCTTCTATGTACAAAGCAATGAAGAAGTGACTGTTAGTACTTTTTCGATATATGATCGATGGGGCAATCTTGTATTCCATAACGAGAATTTCCTATCCAATATCCCGTCAGAGGGTTGGGATGGTCGCATTAATACACAAGCTGCACTCCAAGGTGTGTATGTCTATAGGATTATTTACACTGACAGCAACGGACAAGAGGAGCAAGTTGTGGAGAACCTCACTTTGGTGAGGTAGAGTTGTGTGGGGGTAATAGTCTGAATGAGATGATCAGGATTTTAAGATTGATAGGATTAAAAAACGTTCTCCTTATCAAGAATCCTACTAATCCCCTAATCCAACATCCTGATACTTCTAAGGAAAGAACCGCACACATATAACTATTTTTTGTCATACGTTATCGACTAATAATGATATATTTGTCTACTCAAATCTCTATATAAATGGCACAAGTCACCTATACTGAAGACAATATAAAATCACTCGACTGGAAAGAGCATATCAGACTCCGTCCTGGGATGTACATAGGCAAACTCGGTAACGGCTCGACCAATGATGATGGCATCTATGTCTTGCTGAAGGAAATCCTAGATAACTGCATCGATGAGTATGTTATGGGACACGGTAAGACCATAGAGATTAAGATCAAAGATGGCTCTGTCTCTGTCAGGGATTATGGAAGGGGTATTCCTCTCGGGAAAGTCGTCGATTGTGTTTCCAAAATCAATACAGGAGGCAAGTATGATTCTAAGGCCTTCAAGAAGTCTGTGGGTCTTAATGGGGTCGGTACAAAGGCGGTCAATGCCTTGTCTCAGCACTTTACTGTATCAGCATTTAGGGAAGGAAAATCTAAGACGGCAGAGTTCCAGTTAGGTGAGTTGCTAAAAGAATCTAAAATCACAAAGTCTTCTGGCAGAAATGGAACACTTATCACTTTTACGCCTGATGAGTCCATCTTTAAGAACTACAAGTTTCAAGAAAATTTTATTGAAGACCGATTGTGGGATTATGCGTTTCTCAACGCAGGGCTCAAAATAAATTTCAATAAGAAAACTTTCCAATCTAAAAATGGTCTCCTCGACTTATTGAACAATAAAGCAGATGTAGAAAGCCTACGCTACCCTATCATCCACCTCAAAGGAGAAGACATCGAGATTGCACTCACACACGGCAATCAATATGGAGAGGAGTACTACTCATTTGTCAATGGTCAAAACACGACTCAAGGAGGTACTCACCTACAAGCTTACAGGGAAGCTATTGTAAAGACTGTAAGAGAGCATTTCAACAAAAATTATGATGTCAAAGACATTCAGTCTGCAGTAATTGGTGCTATCAGTGTAAGAGTAGAAGAACCCGTGTTTGAATCCCAGACCAAAACAAAATTAGGTTCTCTCAAGATGGGCCCAGACAGCCAAACCGTTAGAGGCTTCATAGTAGACTTTGTCAAATCAAAGCTTGACAACTTCCTACACAAGAACAAAGAAGTCGCAGCAGCACTACTCAAAAGAATCCAACAATCAGAAAGAGAGCGGAAAGAAATTGCCGGCATCAAAAAACTAGCCAATGCCCGAGCTAAAAAAGCGAACATACACAACAAGAAATTAAGAGACTGCAAAGTCCACTATAATGATAAGCGTGGAGATCAAGAAAAGAAAGATGCAACAACAGTCTTTATTACTGAGGGAGATTCCGCAAGTGGTTCGATTACAAAAGCTAGGAATGTTGCGACACAGGCTGTATTCAGTCTAAGAGGTAAGCCACTCAATAGCTATGGACAGACTAAGAAGATTGTCTATGAAAACGAAGAGCTCAACTTATTACAACATGCACTCAATATAGAGGACGGAATGGAAGGACTGCGATTCAATCAAGTCGTCATCGCTACAGATGCCGATGTCGATGGGATGCACATCCGCTTGCTATTGCTCACTTTCTTTCTCCAGTTTTTTCCAGATCTCGTTAGAGAAGGGCATTTATTTATATTGGAAACGCCTTTGTTTAGAGTCAGAGATAAAAAACAGACTTTCTACTGTTACTCTGCAAAAGAAAAACAGGATGCCATTAAAGCACTAAGAGGCAAGCCAGAAATTACCCGATTTAAGGGCCTAGGAGAGATTTCTCCTAATGAGTTCGGAGAATTTATTGGTGAGAATATTCGTCTCGATCCAGTAAAAATTAAAGATGCATCAATCCCAGAAGTATTGGCTTATTATATGGGTAAGAATACAATGGAAAGACAAGCCTTTATTATCGACAATCTAAAAGTTGAGATTGACGAACTAGCCGATGCAGACGTTGTAGAATTGGAAGAGGCTTAGAGAACTCTTGTATTCCAATTTAGACTTGAAGCAAAATCAAAAAAGGGATTGAAATTAATTTCAATCCCTTTTTTAATAGATCAATATCACATCTCAATATTATAGCCACTGACACAAATAATAGAACTTAAATTATTTTAGTTTTAAACTATGAATCCAACATCTGTTATAGAAAGACAAGTGCTTGCTTACAACTCTAGAGATATAGAAGCTTTTGCTCTTTGCCACCATCCACAAGTAAAGTTGTATAACTTTCCCAATGCAGAGCCCTTTGCTGTAGGAAGAGAAAAAATCATAGAGATCTACTCAGATGTATTTAACAAATCTCCACACTTGCATACAGAAATAGTCCACAGGATGGTCTTAGGCAACACCGTCATTGATAACGAGATCGTCACTGGCAGGAGCGGCGTAGAAGAACTTAAAATAATTGCCATCTATACGGTAGAAGAAAATCTGATAGTCAGTGCGCACTTTATCAGAGAGAACTAATAGTACTTTACCAAGTCTCTACAACCATCTCGATTTCCACACATAAGCCTCTAGGTAGAGAGCCCATTCCAACAGCAGCTCTCGCGTGCTTGCCGGCATCACCAAACACTTCTACCATAAAATCTGAGTAACCATTAATCACTTCGGGATGATCCGTGAAGTCTGGAGTGGCATTGACCATTCCTTTGACTTTGAGTATTTGCTTGACCTTACTTAGATCTCCTAGATGATTTTTCAGTACGGCAACTTGTGCAATGCCTACTTTTCTTGCTGCGGCATAGCCTTCCTCGACCGTCATATTTTCGCCTAGTCTCCCCTTTATAATAGCACCGGATGCATCTCTGGGACCTTTACCAGCAAGAAATAATAAATTACCTGCTTGGGTTATATGGACATAATTGGCAACAGGCGGCTTTATTACTGGCAACTGAATGTTGAGAGAATCAAGAATTGCTTGCGCTCGATGTGTCTCCACTATCTTTATTATTGATGCATTAGATTGCTGCTGCTCTTGGCAACCAAGTACACAGATAGCTATGAGTATTATGTGCCAAAATCTGCTTGCCATAGGGTTTTTAATTTTCTTGTAGCGATTCCGAAAGTAGGCCTGCAAAGGCGATAAATTTTTCATTCATTTCCACGTCTTTAATACCTTCTTCTCCGAATACATCTCCAAAATTAGGTACAGACAATTTTCCGACTACATTAGCCCCTAAATAAGGCAAGCCTGCTGCTGCAGCGTCAAGTACTGTCGCAGCGCCATTACCTCCCGGTGAAGTGGCCATCAGCAGCATAGGTTTCTCTTCCCACACTTTCCGTTCTATTCTACTGATCCAGTCCAAGATATTCTTAAAGGCAGTAGTATAGGTTCCATTGTGCTCAGCAAAGGACATTATAATCCCATCAGACTCACTGATATGTTTTTTAAATCTGTGTGCGGCTTCTGGGATGCCATCCGCTTCTCGATCAATAGAGTATATGGGCATTTCAAAATCATTAAGATCTATAAGGTTAATTTGAGCCTCAGGCACCAGAGTGGCGACATGGTGCGCTAGCCTTTTATTGATAGATTTCGAACTACTACTGGCTCCAAAAGTTAGGATTCTCTTCATTTCACACTTGTTTGACATATAACAGCAGTACCTAGAGCAAGTTTGTATTTTTTGATAAAAAATCTCTAAAAGTTGCCAACGCAGGCATTACTTCTTCCGTCTATAGAGATATAAAGGATAAACAAAGCTATTAAAATGGCTAATTCAAATCCTTTGCCTCCTAACGAGGCACAGCAAATGACGAAAAAACTAAGAACATACTCGCTAGATATACCTCAAGAGAGGGATTATATCATCGAACAGTGCTGTGGGCATAATCGTATAGCTCAGGAGATGATCTATCGTAGATACTTCTCCACTATGGAGAAGATGGTACTTAGGCACACTCAGGATGAGGATCAGATTATTGATATCATCAATGATGGATTTATGCGGGTATTTAAGAAGATTGATCTGTATGAAGGAAAAGGGTCATTTGAAGGGTGGATCAGAAGGATTGTATATCACAGTATCAGCAACTATTTTAGAAAATATAGTAAGGACTTAAAATTCTTAATCTACGAAGAGAGTTACAGAAAAGAGCCCAAAACGGCAGCACAACATCAGCTATACTATCAAGACTTACTTAGTTTGGTCAAGAGTCTTCCCGAAAAGCATATGCGGATCTTTCATCTATTTGCCATAGAGGGTTTTGATCACGAAGACATTAGTCAACAACTAAACATCAACAAGAACACTTGTAGATGGTATCTCTCAGAAGCAAGAAAATTACTGCAAACAGCTTATGCTAAGCAGTACACAAAAAATTATAATGAAGCAGGGTAATAATACAAGTAGAGTTGACAAAGGATGGGCGCTAATGCAGCCCGAACTTGACAAGGCCTTTCCGCCAAAGCGAGAAACAAAATTATGGCCATTCTTCTTAGTAGGATTTGTGATGATAACAATCACTACCTACCTACTTACTACACAAACACAAGATCAACATACTAGCCCATCTAATATACACAACTTCGCCACAACTACTCCGCTAGAAAGTAATAGCATCACACTGCACAACAAAAAGACTTCAGCGTTTGAGTCTTCAGATAAAGACAATAGCACCCAACTGCTTAACATTGAGTCTTCCGCAGACTTCTCTTTTACAAATAGAAAGAAAAGTGCAGCCTCCCTTGTCCAACAGAATAATGAATCGGAAAACACAGTGGAATTACCTTTGGCAATAAATACTAAACCAATATTTTCAAAGAGTACTATCGCATTACAGAGTAAGAAGCTTAGTACTAAGCCAAAAACAAACTCAACAGCTAACAACATTGCCGATTTAGATAAGATTACGAACAATGTTCTCAACGAAAAGAAACTTCCTATTGCAAATCTAACAGCTATCAAGCAACTCCCTACTCTACCTTTTACAACCTTATCAAAAGAAACAAAAAAGTCTGTAGAAATAAGTGACATTAACCCTATTAAAGATAGTTACAAGTCACCTAAGCTCTTATCAGCTCAACTAAAATCATCGGCTGTATACAATGTGCAGAATAACAGTCTGGCTACAGAATTTACTGGGGGAATAGGAATGAAAAAGTCTGCGTGGCGATTAGGATTAGATATAGGTCTAGGGCATAGGACCTTTAATCATATCAATATTAGTTCTCAACGCAACGATGCAAATGCTATTGCAGATGATACGCGACAAAGTGAGTCCGACTCATCCGCTGGTACAAACGTCACACCAACACCACAAGGCGTTAGACATTCGATACCGAGAGATATGGATGAATCCCGCATAGCCAAAGAGGCCAATAAACTATATGCTCTCGGCCAACTCACTGCTCAATATAATTCTAATAAGTGGAGCTTAGCAGG
The DNA here is from genome assembly GCA_937969415.1 of uncultured Saprospiraceae bacterium. Taxonomy (GTDB): domain Bacteria; phylum Bacteroidota; class Bacteroidia; order Chitinophagales; family Saprospiraceae; genus RFSX01. The sequence continues at coordinate 9,131 of CALBWK010000253.1, forward strand.
AAATGTTGGCGTGCAATGGAATCAATTCCAAAGACAGCTAAATAGAAATGATATACCTACTGCCTCTGTAGGAAATGGATTCGTTTTCATACAAACAACCAATACAAGTCTCTTTGCCGGAACTGAAGTAGCTTATGCAATAGGACCACATATGGACTTAGGCCTAGGTTACAGAAGAATCTTATCAGAGACAGATCTAGGCAAAAACTACCTCACAGTAAGTGCCGACTATACTTTCTAATAAGTTAATGTTGGCCAAGTTGAGGGCTCGTGAATATTTTGAGTACCTGTAGATTTTGCCACCCAATAGGATGGATTGCCATTTTCATCATAATCTACTCGCATAAAGTTGTAAGCCATACGGTCTCCGATATAAGGGATACCATCCATAGTCTCCCAATTGATCGTACCTACAACTGACCAAGACTTATCCTTCCTAGAATTATCATTAGCAATACCATCTAGCTTTGCAATCCCAAAATTAGTTCCGATATCCCAAGACAACATATTCTCTTCAGAGTTAATAGGCGGCTTGCTCGACTTCAATTTTAAGTCCCAGACTTGTGGGTAGGCATTGATCTGCAATTCATAATAGTTGAGCCCATCTGCGTCAGGATCGAGAAATATTTCTATGCACGGATCTTTCCAGATAGTCGTATCTCTCTGAGTGAACTTATACCGTATATCCTCTTCCTCCAAGAATGCACTAAAAGTTATTCCAATACTATCCATATGAAGCGCAACAGTTGTAGCCTTCATAAGAATCTGGGTAGTGTCATATAGATTGACAAATCTATCACACTTGATAATTTTTCCAGAAAAGGGAGCAGCGGCAGCAGGAATTAGTTGGCGCTCTACCTTACAAGCGACAAACAGCAAACCACATAAAATGAAAAAATACCTCATGGTATATTAAGCATCTTATGCGTCTGCAAGCTTAGTTTCCACTGGGGATTATTCTTACAGTAATCGACTGCTGCTAGTGTATTCTCCGTTTGGAATGGCCCATCCATAGGCTGGATATAAAAATGCTGAAAATCCAAATGGGCAAAGTCTTGCGGGTCGATACCTGCCTGTGGAAAGACAATCTTAATTTCGTCGCCGGAGGTAATCATAATATCTGTATCGGCTTTAGGGCTCATACATATCCAATCTACCCCCGCGGGTAGCTTCAATGTACCATTCGTTTCGATAGCACATTCGCCATTGACTTTGCGGAGCTCAAAGAGGAGCTCATCATCTATCTGAAGCGCCGGCTCTCCACCTGTAAACACAACAAAAGGTGCCTCCTCCAGTGGCCATAGGCTAAGTATCTTTTGTACCAGTTGCTCATCAGAGTACTTTCCGCCATTTTCGCCGTCCGTACCCCAGAAGTCTGTATCACAAAACTGACATATGGCTTTATGACGATCTTCTTCTCTTCCTGACCACAGATTGCAGCCAGAAAACCTACAGAATACCGCGGGTCTACCAGAGTGAAAACCCTCACCTTGGAGTGTGTAAAATATTTCTTTGATTGTATAAATAGGCCTACTTACTTTAGGCTGCAAAAATAGGTAGTACTATCCTTAGTTATACTACCAACCTATAAAGGATTTAAGACTTTTGAAGGGAGACATGGAGGGTCTCAAAAAAGCCAAAAGTGTCAAAATTGTTTTTCATCTCTACCTCTGGTATCACCCACTTGATCATACCCTTCCTATCCAGCATAAAGAACTTAGGCTGTCCTAGATCTCCACCATAAGGGCCATCAGATAGCGTCTTACTGTTAGCAACGACAGGAAAGTCTATAGGTGTTGTTGTTCTAAAATCCAAGACCTCTTGCTTGGTATTATTTGAAAAAGATACAATCGCTAAGTCCTTAGGATACTTGGCTGCCAATCTATTGAGCTCACTTATCTGTTCCTTGCATTTGATACAGTCATTGTTCCAAAACCACATCAAGACAGTCTTCCCAGTCATATTGAATAAAGACTGCTCTACTCCATCCACGTCATTGGCTAAAAAAGGGATAGAAGGTGATCCTTCATATGCTTGGACCATAGCTTGCACATCTGGAGATCTGTTTTCAAGTTCTACAAGAAAGTGGTTTTGTCCAATGGCAGAATTCAAAAAAATCGCTAGCCCTATTATCAGCAGAATGAATATCCTATTTTTCATAGTGCAAGTATAGTCCTTATACCCATTTTAGTCACCTCCTTTTATAGGTTTTAACACGGGTTTAATCTAGCTGTTGGCAACAGCTTGTCTACCTACAATAGCCCGTAATCAAATTTCTTAACCATAATAAAGAAAGCGTCCTCAACAGAACATCAAGCTATAGCTTCTGATGATTCTTATGAGGACGCTATTCCTACCTACTCTTATATTTCATATGGCCAGTAGGCCTTATGGATCTTGTGTAATGATTATCTATTCACAACAATCACTTTTTCTGAGTAAACTTTTCCATCTATATCTACACGAAGATTGTAAATTCCTTCATCAAGAGAAGAGACATCCAAATTGTACTCTTTACTCCCTTGCACGCCGAAATCTAATATCGCATTACCATTTATTAATTGGCCAACCATATCGTATAACACAATCTCTAGGCGCTCTGCTTGTCTCAATAGATCAACTTTGACATATAGTAAATCCGTAACTGGATTTGGATACAAGCTGAGCTTTGGAGAACTAGAAGTTAACTTGACTTGTTCGATGCTGAGATCTGCCCCTTCATTTGAAATGGCTTTGATTTGATATTCATAAACATCAGTATTTGCTAAGTCATAGTCTTCATACTTGTAGTTCTGCTGCATCTGGCCATCAGAAGGTATTTTTGCAACTTCTTCAAAATTCTTTCCATCAGTAGACCTTAGTACAACATAATGACTGACTGCTTCAGGTGT
>CALBWK010000254.1 GCA_937969415.1 uncultured Saprospiraceae bacterium
ATAGTTGTGGAGTCCTCTTGACTTGGAAGCCATAGAGGTCAGATGTGTGAGTCGATTACCTCTGTTGATATTAATATACTGTGCGACGGGACCGATACCATGTGTCGGATAGAGTTCACCATTTCTATTGATAGAGTGCTGGGTCCGCCACTTGGCTTCGCTGTAGCCTTTTTCTCCAAACTCAACTCCAGAATTATAAGGAGTTTCGCCATCATTAAACTTTACGCCGCGCAGATCGTGCTGATAACCACACTCAAGATGTATCAACTCCCCAAAGAGATCTTGCCTGACCATATTGAGGACGGCCATCACGTCTCTTCTAAAACAAACATTTTCTAAAAAGTAAAGATGTGTAGATGAAGCCTCTTGCGCATTGACCAACTGCCAAGAGTCATTGACAGAGAGACCACCTGCGACTTCTAAACCCACATAGATGTTTCGTTCTAGACAAGCTACGGACTGCTCAACGTGCCACTCCCACGGCGTAGCTATGATTACGGCATCCGGGCGCTCGGCATCCAACATTCTGAGATAATCTTGATTGCCCTTGGTATATGTTGTGGGTGGCGTTACACCTCTGTCCTTAAACATCTGAAGGGTTTTTCGATTCATCCGAGGATCGGGATCAGCAGTGGCAACAACCGTCACATCATCTCTGCGCAACAACAAATCTATATGCCCTTGTCCACGCAAACCCGTTCCTATAATGGCAACCTTAAGTTGACTTTTGCTGGAATACTGAGGCGTTGTAGGCAGTAGCAGTCCAGCAGAGAGGGCTGTCGTGTTTTGTATAAATGATCTCCTTTTCATAAAATATATTGTGGATAGTAAAATAGTGAATGATAGTCAACGCTACTAATAAAATGGGATGCGTGCAGGTTATTATGTGGCAACTATTTACGTAATCACTGGTGTTATAATTAAAATTCATTATGAAGTCTTCTGAATTCTGTCATTGATTTGACTATTCGCCTACCCTATTCTAGTCCCTATTTGACTAGCCTTAAATGAAATCCAAATAATCTGTACATTGGCCACCTATGTTGTCAACCTTTGAAATGTTGCTAGAGTCCTGCGGATACTTGGCCACCTTTGTAGGTGTGATGATGGAAGGAGAGGTATCGCTCGTCAGTTCAGTACTAGGGGCTAAGTCAGGATTATACAATTTCTGGGTGGCGACCTTCCTAGCGTGGCTAGGTGCCTGGACAGCAGATTGGTTTAAGTTTTTGTTGGCAAGAAAAAAGGGGACACAATTGCTCCTCAAAAAACCCAAACTCCAAGCTAAACTAGATAAGATATCCGTCTGGTATGACAAGTATCCAGGAGGCATACTCCTTGTCTACAAAATGTTTTTCGGCTTAACCACCCTCATCCTTATTCTTACAGGATTAAGAAAAATCAGTTATCTGAAATTTGCTATATATAGCGGTGTCTCAGTAGCTATATGGACAGCAACTCTCGCCAGCCTCGCTTGTTACTGTGCAGACACCTTACTCAGAAATATAAAATTGATCTCTGACAACATCCTACCCACGGTATGCATCCTATTTGTGGTTGCTTTTCTGATATGGTTGTTTATCAAGCGCCCTTATCGGAAGGCTTGTTTGGATTGTCCGGAGTTAGAAGGTTAGTCTCGACACTTAAGTCCTGATTAGGACTTCAACTTCTCAACTAGGGTCTCAGCTCCAAGACATAGGCAGAATTTGGCTCTAAGTCCATACTTTCTATTAATTGCCCTTGCTCTTCTCTCATAACGTCATAATAAGTTGAAAAACCATTCAAACGTTCTTCGAATCTATCTAGGCTCAACGTATTGGTCTCTCCATTCTTATTGATGATGACCATAACAGTTTCCGTCTCACTATATCTAAAATACACATAGACACCATCCTCTGGCACAAAATGCATAAGACTACCTCGATGTATAACAGTTTGGTCCTTTCTCCAGCACATTAATTTTTTGCAAAATTCTTGAGCCTCTTTTTGCTGGATACTGAGTCCTATATCTTCAATGACAGAAATGGAATCACCATCCCATCCCCCTGGAAAATCTGATCTAATGTGCCCGTGGCTTCCATCTTTACCCGTGTTCATCAATATTTCCGTACCATAATACAGTTGGGGGATGCCTCTAGTCGTCATTAGAAAAGTCATAGCCATTTTGAATCTATCTATGTCTTCTCCTAGCTGAACAAAAGTCCGCTTCATATCATGATTGTCTGCAAAGATTACAAGTTGGGATGGATCCGTGTAATGATAGTCCGTTGCCAATGATTGATATATACGTATTAGTCCTGTGTTCCAAGATTCTTCCTCTGACAAAGCTTTATTGAGCGCAAAGCAAAGTGGAAAATCCATCAAAGAAGGCAAGCACGAATTGTTGCCATCTGCATTATTTTGCCCTGCCTGCCAATAAGCTATCATCGACGCTTCTTCTACCCATTCTTCTCCAACAACAAAAAAATTAGGGTACTCTTCCATAATGGCACAAGTCCAATCTGTCATAAACTCTTTGAATGGATAGGAATAAGTGTCTTGTCGAATAGCATTAAGATGTGCATATTCTATCCACCAAATAGAATTTTGAATCAGATAAGTGGACATAAATTTATTTCGCTGATTGAGGTCTGGCATAGTGGGTACAAACCATCCTTCCACCATATTTTTTCTATCCAATACAGATGCATAAGGATCCTTTAAAGTTTCTTTTCTGTGATTAGTTTGCACATAATCATCCTTACTTGGCTTATTTATCCAATCCTCAAAAGGTAAGTCGTCCATCCACCAATGGTGGCTCCCACAATGATTCACGATTATATCCATTATCAAGCCCAATCCACTATCCGCTGCTTTTTCAGCTAACTGCACATAACTCTCATTACTACCAAACCGAGAATCTACCTTATAATAATCAGTTGTCGAATAGCCGTGATAAGACCACTTAGGTTGATCGTTTTCCAATACAGGGTTGAGCCAAATTGCAGTAAAACCCAGATCACTTATGTAAGGGAGATGATTCTCTATGCCTTGTAAGTCACCTCCGTGCCTGCCATACTCTTTACCTCTATCCAGGCTCTCCTTAAGACCTTCAACTTCATCATTATTCCTATCACCGTTAGAGAATCGATCCGGCGTTATAAGATAGACAACGTCTGCACTAGAAAGGCCTTGGCGCTGGGCGGAATTACCCTTTCTTTTCTTGAGTTCATAATTAATTGTATGTATTGCCTCTGACCCTTCCAAAAGTGCAATAGTATACAGACCAGGAGCCGCTTTGCTGATATCTAAATCAATAAAAATGTAGTTAGGACTATCGCCACTCTGCGTCCTGGTGATCAAAAAAGTATTGTCTTGTGAATTGGCCTTGAGTCTACCAATATTATCACCGTGGAGTAGCAACTGCAACTTCGGATTGTTCATCCCTGACCACCAAAAGGGAGGCTCTACGCGTGTGATGTCTTGTGCACTAAGGGTACTTGTCCAAACAAATAAAATTAGTGCAAATAAATTATTTACTGTTTTATAAAAGGCTGCCATATTTGTTTATTGCGGGTAGCGAGTCTAATGTAATACACACCTGCCAACAAGTTATCTACCAATATAACCTTAGGGCTGCTGTACTCAATAAAAACCCTTTTGCCAGTCAAATCAAACAACTCAATAGAATAATCTTCACTTGAATAGTTTACTCTCAATTCAAAATCTACAGGATTTGGGAATATAAAATACTCTTGATCTTCAAGGCTAAAAAGAACTGAAGGCAATTCATTATTAGTACCGAAAGTCAACTGGTCAGCTTCTTTAAACTCTCCAATTCCATTAGGCCATCTAGCACTGCTACGATCGGGCGCTTGCTCATTATAACTAAAGGTATCCAGCGGAAAATAGCCTCCTCGCTGCAAAGCAAAAAGCCCTAAAAACTCACCCTCTCTATTTAATTTGAAGTTTGTATGATAATCCCCTTGCTCTGTATTATCATCAGCCCACAGAACAAGATACTCTCCAGGATAAAGTTGCTCTGACGGAAGTCGCCATTTACTGGGATTGCTAGATGCATCTGTTAGATAATAATGTGACAAGTCCACTCTCTGGCCACCGGCATTATAGATTTCTATCCAATCTTCATACTCTCCACTTTCATCCTGCTGACTCTCAGTATTGCTGGACAAAAATTCATTAATAACCAGACTATGCTCAGAACCAGTTATGAGTGGGATGGTAGCATTGCGACAAAAAGGAAAATTCCTTGTCAAACCAGGTCCATAATTCAATGACACATAATAAGTTAATAATTGAGCATTGGACCCTATAGGGATACTCACATTGACACTTGCCGAAGTAAAATCCAAAGCAACTATCTGTTCTGATCCAGAATCAAAACTGTAATGAAACTCCGCTTCATTTATAATGGTTTCTCTAACGAATTTGATTTCAAGATGGAGACTGTCACTATATAATTCCTCGTGGACAAAGCTAACAGCAGGCAGTTCTGATATAGTATTGAGATTATTCTCTATATAGCTTTTCCTCTCCGCTAGGTACTCTAAGATGCCATACGGCACATGAGCACCAAATCCTGTCGTTGCACTTACTACAAAATCGTCATAGCCAAACCCGAAATCCATATCTGAAAAAACATCAACCCGCCTTGAACTATCTAGCAAGTTTAGTTTATTCTGCAAGTAAGTAGAAACAGTACCACTACTGAAAAAACCATCGCCAATATAGTCTAGATAATAACTGAATCTATTCCTGTACTCCGGAATCCTTATAATGCTCTCGTACAAAGGTCTAGCCTCACCTGACAAGTCAGACCAATTATATATAGAGGCACGCGTCCAGTCAATTCCAAACCAATCAATTCCAAATGTATTGTCCAGATCAAATGGCATAAAGGTGAATAAGCCTGTGATAGGATCCTTGTACAAATAGAAATTGTTCTTATTGAGAAAGGCACCATCCCAATTGCCCATATATACATCCGCTGCCATACATCTGAGCAGAAGATCGACATTCAAGATTTGCTCTAATTCACAAAGTTGATCAATCCCATCATAATTGTTGAGGACATCTATAAGGTGGGCCAAGTCTTCATAATCATCTTGATGTGGGTTGGCTTTGAGCTCATAAGCTTGTCTTCCAAAAAACGCTTCTTTGTACAGTTCAGCATCCATACCCTTGTAGTGCATATCGGCAGGCCAGAGACACTTATATAAATTTCCATAAGGAGAGGCAAATCTTTTTTCTAAAAACTCTTCATCAATGTGCTCTACATTACTATAGAGACCACGATACTCTTGGTTAATATATAGTTCTATATGATTACATCTGGAGGCAGGTACTTCTAAAAATCTAAATAGATCCCAGCCCAATTTTGATCTCATCAAACTAGGATCATTAGCCTCTCCGTTTAAATTCATTTTTTCTAAGCCTTCCCATTTTTGCCCCGTGACAAATGAGTTAAATGCAACCTTAAATGATTTTTTGGCTTTCTGTCTAGAAGTGTTACCTCTAAGCCTTAGCCCTACATCAAAGACTGTATCTCGGGAATAACTTGTTGCATAGATAAAGTCTGCAAGATACTCTTCATTACTCTCAAGATCTCCATAAAGAATCTTTTCTAGATCAGCTTCATCAAGAGCTATAAATACTTTTGGCACCTCGGTGTCATCAAAAGCCTTTCCCGGTTCAGGAACATCTATTTGCGCTTGTGCATTAAAGAATAAGAGCACCAGAATTGATATGTAACAATTTACTTTCAAATCTAGCTACGGATTTACCACTACAAACTTTACTGTCCTTACATTACCTTGATTTGAAAGTCTTAGAAAATATAGTCCAGCAGGTAATCCCTCAGGAAGTGTCAACAGAGTCAGGTCGTCATCTCGCTGGGTAGAGAAAGCAATTTCTCGTCCTTGTCCATCTATAATCGTCATATCTGCGTGCTGCTCATCAACAATAACCAATTGATTTCCTGGCACAACTGGATTAGGATATAGTCGTAATTGAGTTTCCTCCTCCTCTTCAGTACTCGTAAAAAATCCATCTGGAGGTAGGACTTCTCTAGAAGTATAAATTCTAACTTCACCAGGCTTAAGACTAAACGCCATATCAACGTCTGTAACAGGTAGTCGTTCTCCAGTAAGATATTCAAACCATAATCCAGTATGTTGAAATTCTCCAGAAACTACAATAGAATTAATATCAAAATTGGCCAGTGTTACAACATTCATATCCGCTCCATTAAGCTTCACACGTTTGAAGTAATCATCATCGTGTAGACTAAAATTTGGCGTGTGAAAGACTGGATTGTTAGATCTCAGATAAAGAAGCGCGGATAGTCGATTATAGGTATGGCGCCTATTATCGATTTCCAGATCAGACCATCTTATGGGCTTAGAGGATAATCTACAATTAGCACTGACACTGCCATCTTCGCAGCGATTGATAGATTCATCGTATCCAAGTTCTCCAAATTGCCAGAGCATCTTAGGGCCAGGGATAGAAAGATAAACCGCAGCAGTTGCAACAAGTCTATCTGAAAAAGTCCAAGGGTCTTTAGTGTTATATAACGGACTGGAATTACCCCAAGTCTTAATCTTATAACCTATTCTCTCTTCATCATGCGACTCCATATAGGCGATGAGGGATGGTTCAGAGAATCCTCTGCTTTTGTAACTGGCACCTGTCAAGTCGCTATTGTACCCCATTGCCGCCTCAGCAAACTGAAAGGTAGTATTGGACCATAACAACATACCCTTACTCGCTAGTTCTCGTTCCTCATCATTATCCGCAAAGTGCTCTAGAATAACATAAAGATCGTTGTCAAATCCCCAAATGTGCTCCGCATAATCAGTGATGATATCAATTCTACTCTGATCATAGCGTGACATAAGACTGGCATTCCCCCCAGAGTTAAATTGTGTCAATCCCTTAGATAGATCGAATCGGAAACCATCCACATTGAGCTCTTCGATAAGTCGACGTAGAGACTCCTTCACCCAATCTTGAGTAAATTCGGACTCGTGATTAAAGTCATAGCCTACATTAAATGGATGTCTAGCTGTGACATTGAGCCAAGGGTTATCTGCTGTAGGTCTGAAACCAACAGGATCCCAAAACAGTTGACAGAACGGGCTCTGAGAAAAAGCGTGATTATACACAACATCTATGATCACAGCGATGCCCAATTGATGACAGCGATCGACAACTCTCTGAAGTTGCTCCTTACTCCCATAATATTTATCAATAGCAGAATGGAAAGAAGGATTGTAACCCCATGAGTTATTCCCTTCGAACTCCTGTATCGGCATTAACTCTATTGCATTAATCCCTAATCGTGAAAGATAGTCGAGAGTATCCAATAACGATTCATAACTTTTATCTTCTAGAAAATCACGCATTAATAACTCATAGATAACAAGCTCTTCTTTCTCTGGTCTATCGAAATCAGTGACTTCCCAAGGATACATTTTTTGCTCCAAATCAAACACAGTTACAAAACCAGTTGTTCTATCTGTAGGATAACTGGGAAAAAAGTCTTGATCCAGGATATGCTCATCATTCCAAGGATCGAGGACTAGTTCGGAATAAGGATCAGCAATGACAACCTCACCATCTACTAAAAACTGATACATCCCACTCTCCTCAGTAAAATTACTCTTCGGAATCTCTATCCAGAAAGTGTTGCCATCCAGATCCTTACTTAATCTATAATCTAGATCAACTGAATAATCATTGTCATCACACAAGAGAAAAACATGATCCTTACCAGGCGCAACTAGCGCAAACCCATAAGAATCTGCTGCGTACGTCAAGCCAAAAGGCGACAACCAATCAGGACGAGGCAATCTACTGTCCTGGTCTTCAAGTACAAAGTAGGTCCGCTCAAGCTCTATAACTTCTGAACCATCATCAACACTTATCTCTAGTTGGTGACCTCCTAGTTGATCGCCAAGAATTTGTAACTCTACAGCAGTCGTGCTTTGATTATATATCTCGTTTCCATTATCAGAGATGGTGACCATGGCTTCTTTATTCACCAATAGATCAACATCAACCATCTCACCTCGTTTCACTATTGTATTAGGAGTAGGAGAATTCAATGTGACTCTTAATCCATCATCTGGCGGAAATACCTCTAGATAAATATCGGAGCCATCACTGGCTCTACCTGAGCGACTACCATCTCCATTTCTAAACACAAATGCCAATTGCTCTACACTATCGCCTGGCAAGACGCCGTGAAATGATTCAATATTATAAGCAAGACTATATAGGTTGGGACCCACTCTTGTCATTAATGTCCTCGCATCTTCTGTACCCCATACGCCTACTACATACTTCCAATCAGTAGGGCTCGTGCTGGTATTGGTGATAAGCCCCATATGTGCATACACTTCACCAGTAAAGTCCATCAATCCAGCATTACCCTCTGAAGCATCAAAAAACAAAACGATATCATCGCTTTGTGTCGGGAAGGCAGGTTCCGTAAAAACAACTTGCGCTGACAGACCAATTACTAAAAAGACAAGTGTGCAAAAAAGAATCAGTCTAATCTTATTCATATCGATTGTTTAGTATCCAGGATTTTGGACCAAGTTAGGATTAGCGAGTAGGTCAGAAGCTGGAATCGGAAAGATATCTCTGTGCGGCTCTGTAAGTCGACCTTCTTTTACATTTCCTTTCCAAGGCCAGATACCATTGTCCGTGAACTGTCCATATCTAACCAAGTCGATACGTCTAGATCCTTCCCAGTACAATTCTCTGCTGCGCTCGTCTAGTATAAAATCCAAATCAACCTCAGCAGCAACTACATCACCGTCATTATTTCCATATGCTCTTTCTCTAAGATCATTAATCAAAGTCACAGCAGTATTCAGATTCCCATTAGAAGCGCCTCGTAGAGTAGCTTCTGCATACATCAAATATGCATCCCCCAATCTGAACATAGGATAATCTGTGTCTACATGTGTAGGATCAGATCCTACTTGTCCCGCACTATTAATATTCTTAAACTTAGGGACTGCTATGCCTTGCTCAAACACACCAATATCATCAATATCTACAGATTGTCCCTCTGTAAAAAAGATAGCTCTTCCATCTACATCTCCTGCGAGGTCAGGAAATTTTTCTATTAAGTTTCTTGTAGCACGAAGTCCTGCCCATCCGCCCATGACTCCGGAATCACGATCTACCATACTTCCACCTATCGCCGCTTGCACTAAGAATGTAGTACAACCCCAACTCTGGGATTGCTTGCCGTCTGATGGCAAAGAAAATATAATCTCATTGGACAAATGATTGTCCTTCATAAAGAGTTCCTCGTAATTTTCTTCTAATGTATAGCTCTCTAAGAGTACTTTATTTAAAGCAGACACACAATCATCATATCTAGATTGTCCAATCATCGCTTCAGCATTGAGATAGAGCTTGGCCTGAAGCATCCAGAGGCCACCTTGATCTATTCTTCCATACTCATTGGCCATCGGCGCTGCCAATTCATCTTCGATTTCGGAAAGTTCGGTTTCAATAAATTCAAATAATTCTTGAGGCGAAGATTGCGAAGGAGGATCAGCAGTAATCTCTGTCACAAGTGCTATATTTCTAAACAAGTCAAGTGCATGCCAATACGCCATCGCTCTCAAAAACCTTGCCTCTGCTCTGAATACTTGAATTTCTGCCCTATCCTCCATAGGTATACCATTTCTATCGAGGCGTTCATCAGAAGACTGCAGCAAGAAGTCATTAGTAATGGAAATAATTAGGGCTATTCTATAGTATAGGACTCTTACAAACTGATTTTCTGAAGACCAAGAATGTTCGTGCAAGTTTCTAATGCCTGCATCCGTCCAACCAACAACAGCTTCATCTGTCGTCAACTCTTGCGCTTTCCAATAAGCTCTTATATAGCTTGTAAATCCCTCATCATTGACTATCGATATATCAGAATCACCAGATGGGCCGTCTTGACCTGTTAAACTATAACTGGCATAAGCTTTAGCTAAGTAAGACTTGTAAGCGTTGAGATTAGTAAATATTTCCTCTTCAGAAGCCGCATCTTCTGGAGTTATATCGAGGTCTGTACAACTGGCCATCATTAGCACTAATAAGAACCAGAGTGATAGAAACTTTTTCATGTCGAAATAAATTTTACTGATTTTAAAAAGAAGTACTCAAACCAATTAAGAAATTTCTTGAAGCGGGATAGACATTATTATCGATACCACCAGCTATCTGTGGCAACTCGGGATCTTGTCCAGAATAGCCCGTCAAAACTGCAAGGTTATTACCCGTCAAGAATACTCGCATATTTTTCAATATCCCTGAGCCTCCAATATTGTACCCTATCGTCAAATTATCTAATCTGACAAAAGAAGCATCCTCTATGTAATAATCAGATTTCAATTGACGACGTGTGATATTCAAATCAAAAGCTGATCGATGTATATTATTTGTGACTCTATCTGTCAAGCGGTCAAAGTAACCTGTACTCGAAGCATTGTTGTTATACACATAATTTCCTGTGTTGGCTCTCAATGTGATCCCTGCATCCCACTTTTTCCATCTCACATTAGAACTTAATCCGAAAATAAAATCAGGTAAAGCCGAAGGACCTGTAACCAAATCACTCTCGTTGATGAGTCCGTCTTGATTGATGTCCTCGTAAATATCCAGTAAATCTATAAGGCCATCATTATTGTGATCTTCACTATCTACAAGTGGCTGACCGTTGGCATCACGCATATGGATATAAGTTCTGAAAGTCTCTATACTCTCCCCTACCTTTAATATCTGAATAGTCTGTCCGACATCTCCTGAAATACCTCCCGTCTCATAACCTTGGAAATCAGCAAGGACCTCATCACTTGCATTATCTAGTTTGGTTATTTCGTTCTTGTTGTAAGCCACATTAAACCCAACATTCCAATCAAAATCTGATCTATCGGCCACAACAAAATTTAAAGTTAGCTCTACCCCTTTGTTCTCCATCTCACCAATATTGGTGACAATCTGATCACTCAAATTGGTGAAAGCTGGCGCTGCTACACGGGACAAGAGATCATCTGTATTCTTTTGATATAAATCTAGTGATCCACTTACTCTATTATTATAAAAGCCGAAATCCACACCTAAGTTAATCGAAGTTGTTTGCTCCCACTTGATACCTGGGTCCACACCTGTACCTCTAAGGGTTTGTTGGAAAGTATCTCCAAACTGATAACTCGCATCAGCTGTACCGAAACTGTAAAAAGTCTTGAACAGAAAATCAGTTATGTCTTCATTTCCTGTTATCCCCCAACTTGCTCTCAACTTCAAATCTGAGAACGTATTACTTAATCCAGCTCCGAAGTCTTCTTGTAAAACTCTCCATGCAAACGCCACACCTGGGAAGTAGCCCCACTTGTTATCAGGACCAAAACGACTTGAACCGTCTTGTCTGTAATTTAGGGTTAGCAAATACTTGTTTTGAAATTCTAAATTGACTCGACCAAAAAATGAGATGAGTCTGTTTTTTACCAAGAAAGAATCTTGTCTAATGTCTGTGGTATAATTATAAATTCCTGCATCATCTTGCACTAGTCCATTTCCCTCTTCCCATCGATTTTCTTGATCAAACTCTTGCCACGAATGGCCAGCAGTAAAAGAAATCTTACTGGTTTCATTTAGATCTTTGGTATATGTTCCATAAGTCTCTTGTAAAAGAGAAAAATTTCGCAGTTCTTCATTGAACAATCGACCTCCTCGATCGAAATTGGGTTTGTCTAAGGGATCATTAAAATCTCTTTTTGTGCCTGTTGTATAATCGTAACTACTATTTGAGGTAATGCTCAATCCTTCGACAAATGGAATATCAAGTGTCATCGTCACATTGTTAAGAATACGTGTTGTTATTCCGGTATTATCTGTAAGCGCTATAGTGGCTACTGGATTTGCTGTAGCAAGTGGATCTCTCCACTGAAAATATCCACCAAATCTAGAATCGGCATCTAGAATTGGCCTAGTTGGATCAAAGGCTAGGGCAGCACCTATTACGTTAGGTGTCAGCACATCATTAGAGCGGCCTAGTTTCCCTTTATAAGAAATTTGAAGTGCATCGAATAGTTTGGTAGATAGCTTTGCTGAAAGTGTAGCGTTTTCGTGAGCTGATGTTCTGAGTACACCATTGCTTTTGAGATAACCCCCGCTTAGATAATAGTTGAGATTTTTTAATCCACCAGATAGAGATAGATTATGTTCTGTACTCCTAGCGAGTTGTGTCACCTGATTAACCCAATTGGTATTGACATCTCCTAAGAATTCTATTTCTTGTGGAGCTTTTGCAAAGATGGCTTCTCTAAAAGAGTTAGGTCTTAAGTTACCAAAGCTGCCTCCTAGAACAGAGACATTGGCGTTTCCAGAATAGCTAATTTTCGGCTTTCCAGTTTGCCCTGACTTAGTTGTAATAAGTATAACTCCATTAGCTCCCCTAGACCCGTAGATTGCTGTTGCAGAGGCGTCTTTAAGTACAGTCATACTTTCGACATCAACAGAGTTGATGAAGTTGAGCGGATTACGCGAACTAGAAAACGATCTGCTATCTAACGGAACACCATCTACCACTATAAGGGGTGACGACTCTGCAGTCAGTGAGGTAGAACCTCTTAGT
>CALBWK010000255.1 GCA_937969415.1 uncultured Saprospiraceae bacterium
CCAATTAAAATGAAAAGAATTAAAATTAGTGAATGGAACTTCAAAAGTTTAAAAGTATTAACATGCATATCTATAATATTTTTTAAGTTAGTTCTGTAATTAATTTAATGATTTTACTTTCTTCAAATGTTTGGGTTTAGCAGTCGGGGGAGGCTGGTTAATGAGACCTAACGTATCGGTGATATGTGTCGGATGATGCGATAGCTCATCTGACATCATGATCACATGTTAGCGATAGTATTTCCTCTTCACAATTCATTTATTGCTTTTAATAGATATTGATTTGACTGACCATAACTTACTACTTGAACATTCAAAGGTGTATTTCTGAATTTTCTGATTGCTTGTTGCATTGATTCAACAATCCAATGCTCTTCATTACCAAAAGCTCCACCTCCAACTAAAGTTAAATATACTTTATTTGAATTTGTTCTTTCTAAATTTAATAACGCAGCATATAAAGTAGATTCGTATAATGCTTCTAATATAATTCTGGAAAATGATTCCCAGTAAATTGTGTCTATACTGCAATACGATACTGGAAGTGCCGAACAATATATTTGAGATACTTTATGTCTTGTGATTGATTTGGTGACTTCTGTATTCCACTGAATTCCAGTTTTAAGTTTGCCCTTTAACGATTCACGTTCAATTAGAGATAGTTCAGCTAATTTCTTGTTCAATGCAAGTAGACCCTCTTGGTAAAACATTGCGTAACCATTTTGCATAGTCCAATAATTGAATTTTTCGTTTTCAAGAAATTCTCCTATTAATTCTAAACAATCAACTTGTTTATTTCTGGTTTGACCAATTTGATTACCCAGCTTTACAAAATAATTTCTATATATCGTTCCGGCACCGCAACAAATAGCACAAGCTGGACCTTGGGTATAGTCATTTTCATACCGATCAATTCCATTCTCAGGCATTATGTGGGGACCTACCATTTCAAGTAGATTGAATTGGGATGCTGCTTGAAACAATGCATTTTTATTTTCCAACGCACAATGAAGATCTTCAACATTTCCAATTGTTTCCTGGACTGTGATTTTACCCGTATACTTTTCTATTGGGGGGCTTTTCTTTTTTAGTACTTCTAATGATGGTATAGCTAATTGACCAAATGAGAATCGTTTATTGTTAGCTTTAGAAACAAATGAGTATCCATCTATCTGAAGATTTTCTCTTACATTATTTTGAGATATTTCTTTAAATCCAGTTAATTGCTCAAACCACATTTTTCATATTTTATATTATCGCTAACTACCCTATAACTACACCACCACTCCCCCAAATTCCAGTTATATCACGTACATATCTACGCATTCCTAAAGACCTAAGTTAACACAATTCAAATACCCTTACAGCCTCACCCACCCTCAATCCCTCTCCTCTATACTCTTGATCGTCCCACCTATAGGAGACACCTGCACTGATGTATTTCCCGGTGTCACATAAAACAAATAAGTACTGTTTTTGCCCAAGACTTCTACATTCTCTATCTCTCCATTTAGGAACGTCAGTTTATCATTGTAGGCCAGCGTCTCATTTTTGATGCTTTTGGCCATCCGCAATCCACCAGCTGCTCCGCGTCCCACAAACAAACCAAACAAGCCAAAAGCCGCCATCACCACAAGGAATCTAAAGAGATGTACTGTCACCTCCTCAGCATTGTGCTTGGGGTCAATCTTAAAGGATGATTGTACCCACTTCTTATCTCTGAGCTTGGCCAAGTAAGCGGGCAGAAAGAAAATAGACAAGACCAATAGAATGAGAAAGAAGAGGGCTGCCCCAGAAGTCAAATTGGAAATAGGACTAATGAGCACATCTAGAATACTAGAGTACTTGAGTATCTCTATACCCAATTGATTATAGAAAAGTGTTTCGTTCAGAATGCCCAAAAATATCAGGTACACGTATCCTATCGATAAGAGGCTTTGCGTATCCTGCGTTGAGGTTTTGTTGTCCATAGTCGGTTCTTCAAATTATTTATAGGTGGATATACATCTGTACTTTGTCTATATAGCCCGTCTCATCCTTAAAAAATTTCTCTATGACACCACTCACTTGAAATCCTACATTCTTATACAGTGCCAACCCTAGCGCATTAGAGGCATAGACATCTAACCAGATCAGCTCTAAGCCCGTGTTGCCTCTAGCCCAATCAATTACAGACTCTAGGAGTATTCTTCCCAGCCCTTGGTTACGCCATTGCTCTAAGATACCCATCCCGATCATACCTGTATGTGCCATCTTAGCCCGTGTGGAGCCCGTCAGATCTATGTTACCTATGAAGGTCTTATCTATCTCTGCGATGAGCAACAAACTACTTATATGCTGCTCCATCTTGGTGATGACCTGCTTTTCTCTAGAGACATCATTAGGATATTCCCCCAAGCGCAAAGGTATCGTTGTGGTATTGCGTATATAAGTTCTCTTTAAATCTAGCAACAGCTGTGCCTCCTCTACTTGTGGTGGTCTTAGGGTGACGGCTTGGCCATTTTTGAGGGTATGTGCTTGAGGAAATAGTGTCATTGCTCTTTGATAAAGAAGTCATTAATCATTCAATATAAGTTATTCTAGTTACTCAACATCCATCTCAATCACTCCTAACCTCTCAACAAATTATTCCTCTCGTATAGTTTCTCAGACAGTCTTCCGCACCTCTAATTTCGACCAATGATGAAGTAAGGAACACCAATACAGTTGCGCTCTTGATTAATGTGAATGAGTACTCTACACATAGCGGGAAGCCACCCTTTAGGGTTACGGGTGAGCAGAGCCAGACAACTCCGACTCAGATTTCATTGTCAGAATTAGGATAATCTACCGTTCTCGACTTGTGTCGAGATCAAAGAAAGTAAACCTTTCTTTGAAGGAAGAGAACCGATTTATCAAAATCGGCATAGTAGTCACTCCATAAAGCACTGTACTAAATCTCATTGTCAGAATAAGGATGAACGACCGTTCTCGACTTCTGTCGAGATCAAAGAAAGTAAACCTTTCTTTGAAGGAAGAGAACCGATTTGTCAAAATCGGCGAGTAGTCATTCCATAAAGCCCTGTACTAAATCTCATTGTCTGAATTAGGATGAATAGGATGGGAGGATTAATAGGATAAAAGCCTAGCCCACGAGCCCAGCCCAACTATGCACTATGCACTATGCACTAATCAACTATGCACTATCAAAATCTGTTCTCTATGCAGCTATGCACTATTATCTAAAAAGCACAGCCCACGAGCCTAGCCCAACTATGCACTAATCAACTATGCACTCGAAATCTCTGCCCTAATATAGATACATTTGCACCTCGATTATCTGACCTTACTAGCCCGTAAAAAATGAAATACCTCGCCCTCCTACTCCCGCTGCTCTACCTCGCCGCTTGTGGCCCCTCACATAAGGACGCAGAAGTCCAGCAACTGTATGACAAGGTGATGGAAGTCCACGATGAAGTGATGCCCAAGATGTCTGACATCAATAAACTGAAGAAACGCATCCGAAAGTTGGAAACAGATGACCCTACCGCTCTGACACTCCTCAAAGACCTCGATGATGCAGATGAGGGAATGATGTCATGGATGGCTGATTTTCAAAAGTATAAGACACTAAAAGACTCTAGCAAAACGGCTAAACTCACCTATCTCAATTCCGAAAAAGTAAGAATCCAAAATGTCAGCGATATGATGAAGCAATCTATCTCTGCCGCCCAAAACTATCTCCATGAATAAGGTTATATACTTCTCTCTTTTTGTACTTATATTAACGGCTTGCGAGCAGACACCTAAGGGGCCCTTA
Organism: uncultured Saprospiraceae bacterium; assembly: GCA_937969415.1. GTDB lineage: Bacteria > Bacteroidota > Bacteroidia > Chitinophagales > Saprospiraceae > RFSX01. The sequence continues at coordinate 3,800 of CALBWK010000255.1, forward strand.
CCCAAAATCGGTCATAAGGAATTGGTCGGCACAGACACCGTCTATCACACTATTCCCGATTTTTCATTTATCAATCAGGAAGGTGTTACCATCACACAAAAGGAACTCGCTAATCATATCTATGTCTCTGATTTCTTTTTTACCAACTGCCCTTCTATCTGCCCGTTGGTCAAAAAACAAATGCTGAGAATCTATGATAAGTATGAAAATCAACCGCTGGTCAAGCTCGTCAGTCACACAATAGACCCTGTGCGAGACACTCCAGAAAAGCTCAACAAATATGCAGCAGCGCTAGATGTAGATTCGGACAAGTGGCTGTTTCTTACTGGAGACAAAGAAGCCCTCTACGATATAGCTGATGAATACTTTGTCCCAGCTATGGAAGATCCTGGGGCGCCAGGAGGCTTTGATCATTCCGGTAAGATCATGCTTGTCGATAAGAACCGCCATATCCGCTCTTTTGGTGAAGGCACAGAACCTGAGGACATCACCAAACTCCTCAAGGATATCGACCGCCTTATTGCAGAGTACCAATAGAGCTAAGGACGCAGAACTGGATCATCCTTCTAGCAGATCTACAAAACGGAATGTATACCGTTATAGTAAGAATAGGAGAAAGACTATTTTGCCTTCATCTATAGGCATAAAAAAAGGCTATCGTCACCGACAGCCTTCCCAGTTTTTTCATTCTATATCTCGAGGCTTACTCGACGACAGCTTCAGATCTGTCTATAAGTCTGAAACCGTTTCCGTGGATGTTGACGATTTCTAGTTTTTCATCTCTCTTCAGATATTTTCTAAGTTTGGTCACAAAGACATCCATACTTCTAGCTGTAAAGTAATTGTCTTCGCCCCAGATTTTTGTCAGTGCCTTAGATCTGGCAAGCACATCATTCTTATGCATACAGAACATTCTCAAGAGATGCGCTTCCTTAGGAGAAAGATTGTCTTTGTGTATCTCTCCATCAGCACCTGTATGCGTTAGTATACGTAACGGATAGTTGAAATGATAATCTCCAAGATTAAACTCCTTTACATCTTCCTCTACTTCTTGCTTTGCGCCTGATCGTCTCAGTATAGCTTGTACTCTTAGTAGTAATTCTTCAGAATTAAATGGCTTCGTAATATAATCGTCAGCCCCTATTTTAAATCCTTCCAGTACATCTTCTTTTAGTGACTTGGCCGTCAAGAAGATGATCGGAATATCCTTGTCTTTTTCTCGTATTTCCTTTGCTAGTGTAAAGCCATCTTTTATCGGCATCATCACGTCTAGAATACACAAGGCATAATCTCCGGTATTATACTTCTTAAATCCTTGTTCACCATCAGTTGCGAGTTCTACATTGTAGTCGTGCATTTCCAAGTAGGACCTGAGCACATCTCCAAAGTTCTGATCGTCTTCTACAAGGAGTATGGTCTTCGCTGTATCTGTCATAATGCGTAATCGTTAGGTGTAGGTGTTATGTGTTAAAGTTAGTCAATCTTACATTTAGATGTTAAATTTTCCCTCTAGTCACTTTTTTAACTCATTTGCTGCTGTTTATATGGCAGAATAAGGGTAAAGGTACTCCCTTTCCCTAGTTCTGAGGCCACGCCTATAGACCCTTTATGTGCATTGACCAGCGCCTTGACATAACTCAGTCCTAAGCCAAAACCCTTGACATCGTGTCTGTTGCCTGTATGTACTCTATAGAACTTGTCAAAAATGTGCTTAAGAGAGTCCTTAGGCATCCCTATACCATTGTCTTTTACCTTGATTTCCACGCCTTTAGAGAGATTTTTAGTTGATATATGTATCTCTGGTTCGTCACTAGAATACTTCTCCGCATTGTCCAATAGGTTGTTGATTATATTGGAAATATGGGTCAAATCCGCCTCGATTAACGGGTTATGAGCACCTAAATCTGACGTCAAAACACCATTTCTTTGGACAACTTTGAGGCGGCTATTCTCTGCAGCTTGGGTCACGACATCGTTAATATTGACCGAAGTTAACTTCAAGTTAAAATTTTCTTTATCGATCCTCGCCATCTGCAATACCTTCTCTACCTGGTTAAGCATCCGCTTGTTTTCCTGCTTGATAATCTTAGCAAAACGGCGAATCTTATCCTCACTCGATATGACACTGTTATTGGTTATCGAGTCCGTCGCAAGAGAAATCGTCGCTATAGGCGTCTTAAACTCGTGGGTCATATTATTGATGAAGTCCGTTTTCATCTCTGAGACCTTCTTTTGTCTAAATATGACGAAGATGGTATATGAAAAACAGAGTAAGATCAATCCCGTAAACAGCAACGAACTCAGCAAGGAAGGGACCACCTTGGCCCATAGCCAGCTCCGCTTACTCGGAAAATAGATCTTTAGAGAACCCGGCGAACCCTCCTCATCATTAAACAACTGCACCTTGTAAGGTGTATCTATCAGCCCCCTATCCTCACTGATCTCAGAGGAGGCATCTGTCGCCACTTCCACAGCAAATCGGCCATTCCGGATCACAAAACCGTCTATTTTCTTAGAGTACACCCCATAATCAAACTTCAGATCTATGCCCTGATCTACCAGCTCCTCTTTGATATATCTATCAAGATTGACCTTATTGATAGATTCTAGCAGATCATTGGGATAGAGATCCCGCATCATCGACGCCAATTCTACCGAGTGGGTATTGAACTTGTTACTCTTAGGTGATAGCAGGGTGGTTAACTTATCATTCTCTAGTCCGAAGAGGGATTTCCGTTTTTCTGTGTAGAAGCCCTTGACAAACTCAGGTGTCTCGGTATCCTCGTGCAACAGTATCTTGACACTGTTCATCGCCATTATAACCTTATCGTCAAAACTCTGCTCTTCGAGATCGACCTGCGCCTTGATCCATATAAACTGTGTCACAGCTACACCGATAAGTGCCAATGTCATGACGATTACGATGCCCCAGATGACTTTTTTATTCATAGGTAGTTATTGCGCGGATTGCTGTGATTAGAAAGAAAAGTAAATTAACAAATAAGGGCTTTAAGTACCTTTAACGAACCTTTAATCTCTAGCTGCTTTAGCTAAAGTTTACTAAAAATGAGGAAGGATGAAGAAAATAGAACATATCGGCATCGCCGTCAAAGACTTAGACGCTAGCGAAAAGCTATACGCCAAGCTCTTAGGTGTCGAGCCTTATAAGCGAGAAGAAGTGGAAGCACAAAAGGTGATGACCTCCTTTCTGCGTGTAGGACCCAATAAGATAGAGCTCCTTGCGGCAACCTCTGAGGACAGCGTCATCCACAAGTACCTCGAAAAGAAAGGCGAAGGTATGCATCATATCGCTTTTGCCGTCACTGATATTCGCGCTGAGATGGCACGCCTACAAGTCGAGGGCTTCCGCTTGCTCCAAGAAGAGCCGAGCGAGGGGGCGGATAACAAGCTGGTCTGCTTTCTACATCCTAAGGGGACGACAGGGGTGTTGGTGGAATTGGTTCAAGAAAAGGAGGTTAGTGCATGACTGACTGGTCCGACGAAGGAGGATCAATGGTCCTAAACGGACCATTGAAAGGAAGGAACCGATTCATGAGAATCGGGCGGGCGGGATTGTTACTTTTCAAGTGCAGAGTTGATTAGTGCATAGTGCATAGTTGGGCTAGGCTCTTGGCTAACGCTTTTTAGATAAGAGATGATTAGATAAGAGATAATAGATTTTTAGTGTTTGGGCTAGGCTTGCCTGATGGGGTGTCTGGCCGCTCAATGTGGCACATAATGAAAATAGTGGGTGGTAGTTCTCCCATTTGGGAGTTAGAAGGTAGACTTGATTAGGCAGAGTTGGGCTAGGCTTACCCCCCGGCCCCTGAAGGGGTGTCTGGCCGCTCAATGTGGTACATAATGAAAATAGTGGGTGGCGGTTGACAAAGGCCAAAGTAGCGCTGCAGATTTACATATTAGAAGAGTTTCTAACTAAATAATATTTTCGAATCAACAATGAAAAAAATAACAACCAGAACTGCGGTACTAGAGAACTTGCCACTACTCTACACTTATGAGCAAGGGATTGTCCGTGTAGAGCGGCCTTATGACCCGACTCTAAAGCCCGAGCACATCAACTACTATGACATCAAGGAGATGATAGAGTCAGAGGATACTGAAGTGGTGGTCGCCCTCAGTGGAGATAAGATTATTGGGTCCGGGTATGTCAAGATCAAAAAGGGATCGGATTACGTCCAGTATGACAAGTATGGGTATATCGGATTTATGTATGTCGAAGAAGAGTACAGACGGTTAGGGGTTAGTCATATTATACTGGAAGCACTTCAGCGCTGGGCGAAATCAAAAGGTGTTACTGAATTGCGACTCGGTGTCTATGATGACAATAAGGGTGCTATAGCAGCTTATGAAAAATTTGGATTCAAAAAGCATACGATTGTAATGCGGTTAGGCAACTAAGTGTAACTAGAGTCTCTGCTGCACCTTAGCGACCATCGCGTCTTTCCACTCTCTGAACTCCCCCACCAAAATCTTTTCTCTAGAAGTCTCCACCAGCCAGAGGTAGAATCTAAGATTATGGATACTCGCGATCGTCATCCCAAATAATTCGTTGACCTTAAAGAGGTGTCGCAAATAAGCCTTAGTGTACTTGGTACTGAACTCAGTCGTACTATTGGGATCTATAGGAGTAAAATCTTTTTGCCACTTCGCATTCTTGATATTGATGACACCTTCGGAAGTATAGAGCATTCCGTGTCGTGCATTCCTTGTCGGCAGCACACAATCAAACATATCTATCCCTAGCGCGATACTTTCCAAAATATTTTCTGGCAGACCGATGCCCATCAGGTAGCGGGGCTTATCCGCGGGGAGGATACCCGTACAGATATCCGTCATCTCATAGAGATCCTCGTGCGGCTCTCCTACTGAGAGTCCACCGATGGCATTGATCTTTTGATCTTTGGAGGCGATGTACTCGCAAGACTTAATTCTGAGGTCCTTGTAGACACTCCCTTGTACTATAGGCGCAAAGGTCTGGTCATAGCCATGCAGAGGATCCGTTTCTTCAAATCGCTTGATACCTCTATCCAACCATCTGTGGGTCAGACCTAGAGACTTCTTTGCGTACTTGTACTCACAAGGGTACGGCGTACACTCGTCAAATGCCATAATGATATCGGCCCCTATCGCTCGTTGTATATCGACCACATTTTCCGGTGTAAAGAGGTGCTTACTGCCATCGATATGAGAAGAGAACTTGGCCCCTTCTTCCTTAAGCTTACGCATCCCACTAAGAGAGTAGACTTGATAACCACCAGAATCTGTCAGAATCGGCCTATCCCAATTCATAAATTGATGCAACCCACCGGCGGCTGAGATGATGTCTATCGACGGTCGCAGATAGAGATGGTAAGTATTACCCAGGATAATCTGTGCCTGTACGTCTGTCTTCAACTGATCTTGCGTTACTCCCTTGACAGAGGCTTGCGTACCGACAGGCATAAAGATAGGCGTCTGTATGGTGCCGTGGTCTGTCTCTAAGACACCAGCGCGGGCTTTAGTGTGCGGATCTGTATGCTGAAGTGTAAAGGCCATTCGTTGTATTGAAGGGGTAAAAGTAATCAATCAATTACCTAGACAGTAAAATCAACACAGAAACAAGTTATAACTGAAAGTACCGTGTATGTCATGAGAAAAATTGCGATACAGATTCGTTGAGAATCCTTCATTTAATAGATTGCCCTATAACCACCAAGGACCAATCTTGAATGCTTCGCCATTGTACATTTATCGAACTAAGGCTATTTTTAGGTCACACAAACATTATTGAATACCTCAGAAATATACATTATGGTACAGAAAACACTTCGACATCTCTTACTACTATTTGCAGTACTTATATACTACAGCTGCAGCAATTCTGACAATTTTATAACCACAGATATAGTTAATTCTGGGCAAAACAAAATCCACAACTATACAATTGGGTCTTTGTCTCAAGATTCCATTCAGTTCATCGAAGTCAACTTCAGCCTCGACAATACAAAATCCTACTCAGCTCAAAACTTTGCATATATAGGATACAACTTACTTTATCAAGATGCATATGAAAAGATTACTGACCTTACAATACAAAGCACAATCAACGAAGGCTTTTATCTCCAAATAAACAACGGAAGAAAACATCAACTGAAGCATCCCAAGGGGGCTCAACATCGATCGGGCAACATTACAACAAAAATAGTTAAGCCTTGCCATAGTGATTTTAATGAAATAGCAAAGGTGGAATACAGTCTCCCAGAATCGGAACATCCTGATCTTAGATATATAAAAATCATAGGCGTCAGAAATTTTACTGGAGTAGAAAACCTAGAATTTAATCTCGAATATTTCGTAAGCCATAAAGACAATTTATTCAACTTCTACAGAAATTCTTTTACCTGTGATTATGATTGGAAGGTGAAATATGTAGAGGGAAGCAACTAAGAAAATTTGCTGTACTAAGG